>NZ_JYDF01000109.1:0-51421 GCF_003263525.1 Rahnella sp. NRRL B-41462
CGGCATTAACCTTCGGGTCGCCTTTTTTATGCCACGCCTGGCGGAAGCCGCTTATAATTCGTTTAGGTTCTGTTGATGTTCGGCACACCTGCGTTGACCTGAGGTTGATTAAAATGTTTCTGAATCATTTACAATCGCACTCAGAATGTTTAATCCATTTTTCGCGCTGTCAGGATAAGGAATCACCATGCGAATTTTAGTCATTGAAGATAACGCACTGTTACGTCATCACCTCTCAGTACAGTTGCGGGAAATGGGCCATCAGGTCGATGCGGCAGAAGACGCCAAAGAAGCAGACTATTTTCTGCATGAGCATGCGCCTGATATCGCCATTGTTGACCTCGGCTTGCCTGGTGAAGATGGCCTGAGCCTGATCCGCCGCTGGCGAAGTCATCAGAACAATCTGCCGATTCTGGTGCTGACCGCCCGCGAAAGCTGGCAGGATAAAGTCGCAGTGCTGGAAGCCGGTGCGGATGATTACGTCACTAAGCCATTCCATCTGGAAGAAGTGCTGGCGCGCATGCAGGCGCTGATGCGCCGTAACAGCGGTCTCGCCTCACAGGTGATCACGCTGCAACCTTTCCAGATTGATCTGTCACGTCGTGAACTGACCGTCAATGAGCAGCCGATTAAACTGACCGCTTTCGAATACACGATTATCGAGACACTGATCCGCAATGCGGGAAAGGTGGTCAGCAAGGACTCTCTGATGCTTCAGCTCTATCCGGATGCCGAGCTGCGTGAAAGTCACACCGTCGATGTTCTGATGGGCCGTCTGCGCAAAAAACTGCAGGCAGAACACCCGGTTGATGTGATAACGACCGTACGTGGTCAGGGTTACCGTTTCGACATCAGGCCATAATCATCGTCATGTTCAAAGGACGCTTCATGAAAGGACGTCGTACCCGGAACCCCTTCTCCCTTCGCGTCCGCTTTATGATGGCGACCGCTGCGGTGGTACTTACCCTGTCGCTGGCCTACGGGCTGGTGGCCGTGGTGGGTTACATGGTGAGTTTCGACAAAACCGCCTACCGGCTCCTGCGCGGCGAAAGTAACCTCTTCTTCAGCCTTGCACAATGGCGCGACGGCAAGCTGACTATCAACGTTCCACCTGATCTCGACCTCAACACGCCGACGCTGGTGTTCATTTACGACGCAGACGGAAAACTGTTATGGGCCGAGCGCCGCATCCCTGAGCTCGAAGCGCATATCGATAAAGCGTGGATGAACAAACCCGGCTTCTATGAGCTGGATACCGACACGCAAATCAGCAGCGAAGTACTGGGCAACAACCCGCAAGCGCAGGATAAGTTGAAGGATTACGACGATACCGACGCCAACGCGATGACCCATTCCATTGCGGTCAATACCTATAATGCAACCTCGCGCCTGCCGGCGCTGAACATTGTGGTGGTCGATACCATTCCGCAGGAATTACAGCGCTCTGACCTTGTCTGGGAGTGGTTCAGCTATGTCTTACTGGCGAACCTGCTGCTGGTGGTGCCTTTGTTATGGCTGGCAGCTTACTGGAGCCTGAGGCCAATCAAAGAACTGATCCATCAGGTCGCCGAACTGGAAACCCACGAGCGGGAATCACTGGATGAAAACCCGCCACGTGAACTGCGCGGTCTGGTGCGTAACCTGAATATTTTGCTGCACGGGGAGCGTGGCCGTTATGATCGTTACCGCACCACGCTGGCTGACCTGACGCACAGCCTGAAAACGCCGCTGGCTGTCTTGCAGTCCACCCTGCGTGCACTGCGCAATGGTAAACAGATGACCATTGAAGATGCCGAGCCGGTGATGCTTGAGCAAATCAGCCGCATCTCACAGCAGATTGGCTATTACCTGCATCGCGCGACATTGCGCTCCGAACAAAACCTGCTGATCCGTGAAGTTCACTCCGTCCCGGCGATCCTCGACGGATTATGTTCGGCGTTGAATAAGGTTTATCAGCGTAAAGGCGTGGTGATCACGGTGGATATTTCACCGGAAATCACCTTTGTGGGCGAAAAAAATGACTTCATGGAAGTGATGGGTAACGTGATAGACAACGCCTGCAAATACTGTCTGGAGTTTGTCGAAATCAGTGCTGTCCATACTGAGAATCAGTTGGTGATCCTGATTGAAGACGATGGCCCGGGTATTCCGGTAAGTAAGCGCGAGGTGATTTTCCAGCGCGGGCAGCGGGCAGATACCTTGCGTCCGGGACAAGGGCTGGGGTTATCGCTCGCCAACGACATCATTGAACAGTACGACGGCAAAATTATCATTGGTGACAGCCCGCTTGGCGGCGCCAGCATGCGCGTTTGTTTTGGTCTGCAACAAGGCATTGAACTGGAATAACGTTCTCCCCCGATTATTTTGCCAGCAAATTTCGGCGCAATCTTAAGCATAGTGCGAAATTTGCTGGCAATTGCCCAACTCAGCCGCAACACCTTCCGTTATAATCATTTACAGACTCTCCTCTTCCTTATCACCCTCCATTTAATGCAAGGGAAATACTATGGATTACCAACTCGACCTAGACTGGAATGATTTCCTGCAGCGTTACTGGCAAAAGCGTCCTGTGGTGTTAAAACGCGGCTTTAAAAATTTCGTCGATCCGATTTCTCCGGACGAACTGGCTGGTCTGGCGATGGAAAATGAGGTGGACAGCCGTCTGGTGAGCAATGAGGACGGCAAGTGGAATGTCAGCCACGGGCCGTTTGAAAGTTACGATCATCTGGGTGAAACGGGCTGGTCAGTTCTGGTTCAGGCGGTCGACCACTGGCATGAACCCTCTTCCCATCTGATGACGCCATTTCGCCACATTCCTGACTGGCGCATGGACGATTTGATGATTTCCTTCTCGGTGCCCGGCGGTGGTGTTGGCCCGCATCTGGATCAGTACGACGTATTTATTATTCAGGGCACTGGCCGCCGCCGCTGGCGTGTGGGCGAGAAAGTCGCCATGAAACAACATTGCCCGCATCCTGATTTGCTGCAGGTCGAGCCGTTCGAGGCGATTATTGATGAAGAACTGGAACCGGGCGACATCGTCTACATTCCGCCGGGCTTCCCGCACGACGGCTATTCGCTGGAAAACTCCCTCAACTATTCCGTCGGTTTCCGTGCGCCAAACGCCCGTGAGATGGTCAGTGGTTTTGCAGATTTCGTGCTTTCCCGCGAGCTGGGCAGCCACCGTTACAGCGATCCGGAACTGGTTGAACGTGAACATCCGGCCGAAGTGCAACCGGCTGAGCTGGATAAACTGCGCGGCATGATGCTGGATCTGATTGGTAATCCGGCGCATTTCAACAGCTGGTTTGGCGAGTTTATTTCCCAGTCGCGTCATGAGCTGGATCTGGCACCGCCGGAACCGCCTTATCAGCCGGGTGAAATTTATGAACTGCTGGAGTCGGGTGAAACGCTGGAACGTCTGGGCGGTCTTCGCGTGCTGCGCGTGGGTGATACCTGTTATGTCAATGGCGAAGCCATGACCACGGAACATATCGGCGCAGTAGATGCGATTGCCCGCCATAAAACCGTAACCAAAGACATGCTTGGCGATGCGCTGGACGATCCTTCATTCCTTGCGTTGCTGTCTGCGCTGGTAAACAGCGGTTACTGGTACTTTAACGACTGACCGGTGTTGCGCTAATAAAATAAAAGGGACGATGTTTTCAGACATCGCCCCTTTTTTGTCGCCACCCGCACCGTCAGTGCTTCACGGCTTCTTTTGCTGTCAGCTCAGCAATACGCATAATCACTGCAACCGCTTTTTCCATTCCTTCGAGCGTCACGAATTCGTGTTTTCCATGGAAGTTATAACCGCCGGTGAAGATATTCGGGCATGGCAAACCGCGAAACGAAAGCTGCGCGCCATCAGTGCCGCCACGAATGGGCTTCATGATTGGCTCGATATCGCAATCTTTCATCGCCTGCTGCGCCAGCGCAATAATGTGCGGATGCTGAGCCACTTTGTCGCGCATGTTGTAATAGTGATCGTCGAGCGTCACTTCGATATAACAATCACGGTGCAGGCCTTTGCCGACCACGTGTGCGACATCAATAATTTTTTGCTTACGGGCTTCGAACTGCGTTTTGTCGAAATCACGGATGATGTAATGCATTTCCGCACGCTCAACGTTGCCCTTGATGGTCGTCAGATGGTAGAAACCTTCGTAACCTTCTGTATGCTCGGGCGTTTCATCTGCAGGCAGCTCGTTGTGAAAACGCGTCGCCAGTGACAGCGCATTCACCATCACCCCTTTGGCACTGCCCGGATGCACATTATTACCGACAATTTTAATCGTGGCCGACGCAGCGTTGAAGTTCTCAAACTCCAGCTCCCCCACTCCGCCACCGTCGACGGTGTAGGCCCACTGCGCGCCGAATGCAGGAATATCAAAACTCTGCGCGCCTTTGCCGATTTCCTCGTCTGGCGTGAAGGCGATACGCACCGGTCCGTGCGGAATATTGCTGTTTTTCAGTCGCACCATCGCGGTAATAATTTCTGCGATACCAGATTTATCATCAGACCCGAGCAAGGTTTTGCCGTCGGTGGTGATAATCGTGTGCCCGAGAAGCTGATGTAATACCGGGAACATCACCGGAGATAATATTTCATCGCCATTACCCAGTGCGATATCGCCGCCGCGGTAATTTTCCACAATTTGTGGATTAACGTGTTTAGCCGTGAAATCAGGCGCGGTATCCAGATGGGAAATAAAACCAATCACCGGCACTTTCCAGGCCACATTGCCTGGCAAGGTGGCCATCACGCAGCCTTTATCACTGAGCGTAACCTGAGAAAAACCTAGCTCGGTCAGTTCATTACGCAGGGCCTGCGCCAGCCTGAGTTGTCCATCGGTGCTGGGCGTGTGTTTAACATTGGGCTTAGATTGAGTATCGAAAGAAACATAATGAAGAAAACGATCAAGCAACTTATTCATTTGGGTATCCTCTGGCGGCTGGGTTTTATTATGCGCAGCATGAAAACCCTGAATATTGCGTCAGGTCATTTTTCACCAAGTTTAACGAGATATGTCTATGGGGCAGGCGCAATTTTTGGCGAGAACAATAAAAAAAAGCCTGGTGATCACCAGCCCTGGTCTTTCTTGGTCAGGAACTTATGGACAAATTCCGGTACGACCTGGCTCGCCAGCCCGTAGTGCTTCATATCGAATTCGCTTTCAACCTGACTCGGTTCAAGATTCAGTTCAACAGCACAGGCGCCGCCGATGCGCGCTTCATGGACAAATCCCGCGGCCGGATAAACGTGGCCAGACGTACCGATAGCGACAAAAAAATCGGCTTTAGCCAGCGCATCGTAAATCTCGTCCATGCCAAAAGGCATTTCACCGAACCAGACTATGTGCGGGCGCAACGGTGCCGGAAACTGACAGCAATGACAGCGGTCATCCACAGTCAGATCGCCCGGCCAGTCCAATACCTGCCCCGATTGCGTACACCGCACTTTTAGCAATTCGCCGTGCATATGAATGACGCGTAAGCTGCCCGCGCGCTCGTGCAGGTTATCGATATTTTGCGTAACCAGCAGGAAGTTCTCACCGAGCGCTTCTTCCAGCGTGGCCAGCGCGTAATGTGCGGCATTCGGTTTGAGATCTTCTGCCTGCAACTGACGGCGGCGCTCATTATAAAAACGCTGTACCAGTTCAGGATCACGGCGATAGCCTTCGGGTGTCGCCACATCCTCAACATGATGTTCTTCCCACAAACCGTCAGCGGCGCGGAAAGTACGAATGCCAGACTCGGCGGAAATCCCTGCGCCGGTCAGCACCACGACAAACGGCTTCTTCAACGACGCAGCCGCCATCGAGTCACGGTGGAAAATATTCGACCGGAACCGCTGATGGCGAATGCGCTTATTTTTGCGAAACCGACACAGACGATGACGTGTGCGCATGAAGTGCTCCTTACTCTCTGTGTCTGATTAAGACTTCATTTAAAAATGGATTACTGACCGCCACTGAGTACGCGGGCAGGATCGATACGGCTCGCACGCCGCGCCGGATACCAGCTTGCCAGCAAACTCAGCACCAGGGCGGTTACCAGCACCCCTGCGACATCCAGCCAGTGAACTTCAGAAGGCAGGAAGTCGATGAAATAAATATCGCCCGACAGGAACTGGTGACCGGTCAGTTTTTGCAATGCATTGACGATGTTAGTCAGCTGGAAGGCCGCAATCACGCCGATCACTACACCTGCAACGCTGCCGACCAGCCCCGCCAGTAAACCGTACCAGATGAAGACTGCGCGGATAAGTCCGTCTTTCGCACCCAGTGTGCGCAAAATCGCAATATCGCTGCTTTTATCTTTCACCGCCATCACCAGCGTTGAAACGATATTGAAGCAGGCCACACCAATCACCAGCACCATCGCCATATACATGATAGCGCGCACCATCTGGATATCACGGTACATGTAGCCATAAGTTCCGATCCAGCTGCTGATATAAACGTAAGCCTGAGTCACTTCACCGGCGTCGTGCACCAGTTTCTGTGCGGCAAAGACATCGTTCACTTTGATATCAATACCGGTCACGCTGCTGCCCATATCCTGATATTGCTGGGCATCGGCCAGAGGCACCATGCCAAGGCTGTGATCAAGTTGTCCGCTGAGCTGCAAAATACCGGCAACCTGCAGGCGAATACGTTTTGGCTGCAACAGCTTCATTTCCGGGTCGCTGTTCGGGATCATCACGGTCACCCAGTCGCCCTGCTTCACGCCCACCGCATCCGCGACGCCTTTGCCGAGGATCAACTGTTGCTGACCGGCTTTAAAATTTTGCCAGGCATTATTCTGCACGAATTTCGGCGCGGCACTGACACGTGGTTCACTCTGTGGATCAACACCTTTCAGTTGGATGGCGCGCAGTTTGGCGCCGTGCTCAATCAGGCCGTTGAACTGGATATAGGGTGCAGCCGCCACAATACCCGGCACTTTTTCCACCCGATCCAGCACGCCCTGCCAGTTGTTGAACGGCTGATTGACCGGCCGGATTTCGCCGTGCGGTACGACCGCCAGTACGCGTTCTTTCAGCTCACGTTCAAAACCATTCATGGCGCTGAGGCCAACGATCAGCACCGCCACCCCCAGTGCAATGCCTAACGTTGAAATCACCGAAATCAGCGACACCATGCCGCTGCGACGGCGTCCACGACTGAACCGCAGGCCAATCAATAATGAAAAAGGAATGCCAGACATTACTTCGCTCCCAGCAACATCGATTCCTGCTGCAACTTGCCGTCACGCATTTCCAGCTGACGCGTCAGACGGTTCGCCAGTTGCAGATCATGCGTCACCACCAGAAACGCCGTGCCCTGGCGCACATTCAGTTCGCCGAGCAATTCGAAAATGCTGTCGGCATTGCGCTGATCGAGATTACCGGTCGGTTCATCGGCCAGCACCAGCGAAGGATTATTCACCAGCGCACGGGCAATTGCCACCCGCTGACGTTCACCACCGGAAAGCTCGGAAGGACGGTGATTGCTGCGATGTTGCAGTCCCACCGCTTCAAGCATCGCCAGCGCGCGTTCCTGCACTTCGGCAGATTTCTTTTTGCCAATCAGCAGCGGCATCGCGACGTTTTCCAGCGCGGTGAAATCCGGCAGCAAATGGTGGAACTGATAGATGAAGCCCAGCTCGCGGTTACGCAATTCAGATTTCGCCGATGA
The DNA here is from genome assembly GCF_003263525.1 of Rahnella sp. NRRL B-41462. NCBI lineage: Bacteria > Pseudomonadati > Pseudomonadota > Gammaproteobacteria > Enterobacterales > Yersiniaceae > Rahnella > Rahnella sp. NRRL B-41462. The sequence goes on from NZ_JYDF01000109.1 coordinate 7,683, forward strand.
AGACATCGCGTTCAGAGACTGACCTTTGAAAATCACTTCGCCGGACGTCGGGGAATCGAGTCCGCCCAGCAAATGCAGCAAAGTACTTTTGCCGGAACCGGAGGTGCCGACAATCGCCATCATCTCACCCGGCTGCATAGCGAAACTGACGTCACGCAGCACGTCGGTGTGCATTTTACCTTCCTGATAAGTCTTACAGAGGTTTTCACACTGCAATAATAAAGAATTACTCATAACGTAAAGCCTCTGCGGGATGGGTGGCAGCAGCGCGCCAGGAAGGATAAAGCGTAGATAATAAAGCAATAGCCATAGCAACCAGCGCGATGACCACGACCTGAACCGGTTCGATATCGACCGGCAGCGACGCGCCATCGAGCATCAGCCCGATAGCTGGCATAATTGTATTCAGTTGGGTGGCCAGCACCACGCCGAGCACGGCCCCGAGCAACGCGCCGATCACACCGGCACTGGCGCCCTGCACCATGAACAGCGCCATAATCTGGCGACGGCTTAAGCCCTGTGTTTGCAAAATGGCCACTTCGGCTTGCTTCTCCATCACCAGTAAACCCAGTGACGTAATAATGTTAAACGCGGCGACGGCGACGATCAGGCTCAGCAACAGCCCCATCATATTTTTCTCCATGCGCACCGCCTGGAACAATTCGCCGCGGCGTTCACGCCAGTCTTTCCAGCTTGCACCGTCAGGCAGTTTTTGCGTACTCAGACTGTCGACGTCCAGCGGTTTGTCGAGGAACAAACGCCAGCCGGTGACATTGCCTTTCGGATACAGCATCAGACGTGAGGCGTCCTGAATGTTCACCAGCATCTGGTAACCATCCACTTCGCTGTTGGCGGAGAAAGTGCCGATAACGTTGAACAAACGCTGGCTCGGGACGCGGCCGACCGGCGTGAACTGGCTGACGCTGGTGACCATCAGACGCAGTTGATCGCCACGGCGCACTTTTAACTGCTGCGCCAGCTGATCGCCAAGAATAACGTTGTATTTACCGGGTTGAAGTTCCTGCTGGGCAACCCCAATTAAGTATTTCGCCAGCGGGTCTTTCTGGTCAGGATCGACACCGAGCATCACGCCCACCGCGACGCTGCCTGGGCTTTGCAGCACGACATCGCCGGTGGTCAGCGGTACAGCGCGGTTAACACTTTTCAGCGCCGACACCTGTTGATGGGTGATTTTCTGAGGGTCGAGGGATCCGCCCGGCGTGGTGATTAACGCCTGAGGCATCAGACCCAGGATGTTACCTTCCAGATCTTTCTCAAAACCGTTCATCACTGACAGCACGGTCACCAGCGCCATCACGCCGAGAGTGATACCAATGGTGGATAACCAGGAGACAAACCGCCCGAAGCGGTCCGAAGCACGCCCGCGCATGTAGCGCAGACCTATAAATAACGCGACAGGTTGATACATAACATCCGTTTTAAGTGCTTGGCCGCAAATAAGTGCGTGGCGCAGACTAAAGTGATCAAGGATAATAAAGGCTAGCACCGCTTTATGGAACCATTAACCCAAAGTAATCGGTTTAACTTTGTGACGCCGTTGACCCTTTTATACAGACAACGGGTTGACCCCGATTACCCCTGCAAAGCAAGATACGGTCTGCTAATTGGCCTCCGACAGCCGCCAAAACGAGAACTCAACACAGCCTATGTCTCAAGATTATCGTTATTCGTTGCCTGAACGCCCGGGCGACAACCGCCTGTTAGGCCAGCTTAAAGGCTCCGCCTGCGCGCTGGAATGCGCCCAAATCAGTGAACGCCATACAGGCCCGATCCTGCTGATTGCGCCTGATATGCAAAATGCCCTGCGCCTGCGCGATGAAATTCAACAGTTTACTGACAACAAAGTCCTGAGTATTGCGGACTGGGAAACGCTACCTTACGACAGTTTTTCTCCACATCAGGAAATTATTTCTTCACGCCTTTCCAGTTTGTATCAGCTTCCTACTATGGAACGCGGCATCATTATTCTGCCGGTGAATACACTGATGCAACGCGTCTGCCCGCACGAATTCCTGCACGGTCACGCGCTGGTGATGAAGAAAGGTCAGCAGCTTTCGCGCGATAAATTGCGTGCACAGCTGGAACAGGCCGGTTATCGCAGCGTAGATCAGGTGATGGAGCACGGCGAGTTTGCCACCCGTGGCGCTCTGCTGGATTTGTATCCGATGGGCAGCGAAGAACCTTATCGCATTGATTTCTTTGATGATGAAATCGACAGCCTGCGCATTTTCGATGTGGATACCCAGCGCACGCTGAGTGAAGTGGAACATATCAATCTGCTACCCGCGCACGAATTTCCAACCGATAAAAATGCCATTGAACTGTTCCGCAGCCAATGGCGCGAGAAGTTCGAAGTACGTCGCGATGCCGAACACGTTTATCAGCAGGTCAGTAAAGGGACCTTCCCCGCCGGTATCGAATACTGGCAGCCGTTGTTTTTCAGTCAGCCGCTGACCACGCTGTTCAGCTATCTGCCGGAAAACACGCTGGTGCTGAATACCGGCGATCTCGAAGCCGCCGCTGAGCGCTTCTGGCAGGACGCCTGCCAGCGTTACGAAAGCCGCCGGGTCGATCCGATGCGTCCGCTGCTCGAGCCGGAAAATCTCTGGCTGCGTTTGGAGTCGCTGTTTACCGAGCTGAAAGCCTGGCCACGTGTTCAGCTGCGTACTGATTCGCTGCCGAAGAAAGCCGCCAATACCAATCTGAGTTACGAAAAGCTGCCAGATTTATCCGTTCAGCCGCAGAATAAAGCGCCGATGGATAACCTGCGTCGCTTTAATGAATCCTTTGCCGGCAGCCTGGTATTCTCTGTAGAAAGTGAAGGCCGCCGCGAAACGCTTCAGGATTTGCTGGCACGCATCAAGCTGATGCCGACGCTTATCACCCGGATTGAAGAAGCCGATATCGCCGGTCGTTACATCATGATCGGCGCGTGCGAACGTGGTTTTCTGGATGCGGATAAACAGCTGGCGCTGATTTGTGAAAGCGATCTGCTTGGTGAACGCGTGGCGCGTCGCCGTCAGGACAGCCGACGGTCGATCAACACCGATACACTGATCCGTAATCTCGCCGAACTGCGTCCCGGCCAGCCGGTAGTGCATGTCGAACACGGTGTGGGCCGTTATCTCGGGCTGACAACGCTTGAAACCGGCGGCATCACTGCCGAATACCTGATACTGACCTACGCCGGTGAAGACAAACTGTATGTGCCGGTATCATCGCTGCATCTCATCAGCCGCTATGCCGGTGGCGCGGATGAGAGCGCGCCGCTGCATAAACTCGGCGGTGAAGCCTGGTCAAAAGCGCGGCAGAAAGCGGCCGAGAAAGTGCGCGATGTCGCTGCGGAACTGCTGGATATCTACGCCCAGCGCGAAGCCAAAAGTGGTTTCGCGTTTAAGCACGACAAAGCACAGTATCAGCTGTTCTGTCAGGCTTTCCCGTTTGAAACCACGCCGGATCAGGCACAGGCCATTAACGCGGTACTGACTGACATGACCCAACCGCTGGCGATGGACCGGCTGGTATGTGGCGACGTCGGTTTTGGTAAAACCGAAGTGGCGATGCGCGCAGCCTTCCTCGCCGTTTCCAACAATAAGCAGGTGGCCGTTCTGGTACCGACCACCCTGCTGGCACAACAGCACTTCGATAACTTCCGCGACCGCTTCGCCAGCTGGCCAGTGCGCATCGAAATGATGTCGCGTTTCCGCAGCGCCAAAGAACAAAACGTCGTGCTGGAAGATGCGGTTGAAGGCAAAGTCGATATTATTATCGGCACACACAAACTGCTGCAAACCGATCTACGCTGGAAAGATCTGGGACTGCTGATTGTCGATGAAGAGCACCGTTTCGGCGTACGTCATAAAGAGCGCATCAAGGCGATGCGTGCAGACGTAGATATTCTTACCCTGACCGCAACGCCTATCCCGCGTACGCTGAACATGGCCATGAGCGGCATGCGCGACCTGTCGATTATTGCCACACCGCCTGCACGTCGTATGGCGGTGAAAACCTTTGTGCGCGAGTACGACAGTCTGGTCGTGCGTGAGGCAATCCTGCGTGAAATTCTGCGCGGCGGGCAGGTTTATTATCTCTACAACGATGTCGAGAATATCGAGAAAGCCTCGCAGCGGCTGGCCGAACTCGTGCCGGAAGCGCGCATTGCCATCGGCCACGGTCAGATGCGTGAACGCGACCTCGAGCGTGTGATGAATGATTTCCATCACCAGCGTTTCAACGTGCTGGTGTGTACCACCATTATCGAAACCGGTATCGATATCCCGACGGCGAACACAATCATTATTGAGCGCGCCGACCACTTTGGTCTGGCGCAGTTGCATCAGTTGCGTGGCCGCGTAGGGCGGTCACACCATCAGGCCTATGCGTATCTGCTGACGCCGCCACCGAAAGCCATGTCGGCCGATGCACATAAACGTCTGGAGGCCATTGCCTCGCTGGAAGACCTGGGTGCCGGTTTTGCGCTGGCGACGCACGACCTTGAAATCCGCGGTGCTGGCGAACTGCTCGGCGAAGGCCAGAGCGGCCAGATGACCAGTATCGGTTTCTCGCTGTATATGGAGTTGCTGGAAAACGCCGTCGAAGCGTTGAAAGAAGGCCGCGAGCCATCGCTGGAGGATTTAACCACCAGCCAGACCGAAGTTGAAATGCGCATGCCTGCGCTGCTGCCGGAGGATTTCATTCCTGATGTGAATACGCGCCTGTCGTTGTATAAACGTATCGCCAGTGCGAAAACCGAAGGCGAACTGGATGAACTCCGCGTTGAGCTGATCGACCGTTTTGGCACGCTGCCGGACGGTGCGCGCAATCTGTTGCTGATTGCCGTGCTGCGCCTGAAAGCCAAAGAACTCGGCATCCGGCGGATTGAAGGCAACGAGCGCGGCGGATTCATTGAGTTTGGCGATAAGAACCGTGTGGATCCGGGCTTCCTGATTGGTCTGTTACAGAAACAACCCCAGGTTTACCGGCTGGACGGCCCGACAAAACTGAAGTTTGTGTTAGATCTGACTGATCGCCCGAAACGCCTGAAGTTTGTCGGTGACATGCTGAATGAGTTTACTGAGCATCTGATCTGAATCTGATCTTCATGCGTTAAAAAAAGCCTGAGGTTTTCACCTCAGGCTTTTTATTTTCCACACTTCCCGCTTGGTTATGAACGGGTAAGTTGCAACTGACCGCTTTTATCCAGCGGAATTTGTGTGCCCGGATCGTGGTCCATACGAACTTTCCCTTGCTGATCGCCTATTTTATAGGTCACATCATAACCGAGCGTTTTATCTTCTTTGTCATACACGGTTTTACAGCGCTGCTGTTGCGTGGTGTAGGTGTCGTTTTCCTGCATGCTGCTCTGCACGCGGTTACCCGCATAGCCACCGCCCAACGCACCCGCTACCGTCGCAACATCACGTCCGCGGCCGCCACCAAACTGGTGACCGAGTACGCCACCGGCGACTGCACCGAGCACGGAGCCAGCAATCTGATGTTCATCCTGTACAGGACGTCGGTGAGTGACCGTCACATTCCGACATTCCTGACGCGGGATTTTCGTGGTTTCTTTGATTGGCGTCGCGCTGACAACCTGCGCGTACTCCGGGCCAGATGAAAAAACATTCATGCTTGCAACGCCAGCAATGCCCAACGCCGCAGCCACACCAATACCGACCCCAGCTAACATTGACTTGTTCACAGGACTTCCTCCGCAAATGTTACCACGCAATGACTCCGTTACCGGGGTCCCTCAGCGGACAGCTTCACATCTGAGGTTCGGCGTGCGTGAATCGCCGTCTGTGACCATCTGTTCTTGTAAACTTATTGTTAAGTCTGCACACCTAAACGTAAGCAAACAATAAGACGAAATCTGTAAGTGAGATAAACAACCGGTGCATCCCCCTGTTTCGGAGAATTCTTAGCAGACAACCTCATCGTGGCGGGATCTTATGCTGTTCACAGGGGTATTCATGCAGATAAGAAAAAGCCTGTCAGAAACAGGCTTTAGGCTATGAAACGATTCAGCTGACGTTGAAAAATATCAGCGAACAGGTATCAGTGCAGTTTAAGACGCGGGCGGATCACCCGGTTAATGCCGCCGACCAGCATCATCAGACCGGTTTTGATGTAACCGTGCAATGCAATCTGGTGCATACGGTACAGCGAGATATAAACCAGTCTCGCCAGACGGCCTTCGACCATCATAGAACCGCGCATCAGGTTACCCATCAGGCTGCCGACAGTACTGAAGCGTGAAAGGGAAACCAGTGAACCGTGGTCTTTATAGACGTAAGGTTTCAGGCTTTGCCCCTTACGCTGCGCCATGATGTTGGCAAAACAACGGGAGGCCATCTGATGCGCTGACTGCGCACGCGGTGGCACGAAACCGCCGGATGGCTGCGGACAGGAAGCGCAGTCGCCAATCGCATAGATGTTCGGGTCACGCGTGGTCTGCAGCGTCGGTTCCACCACAAGCTGATTGATACGGTTGGTTTCCAGACCCGCGATGTCTTTCATGAAATCAGGGGCTTTAATCCCCGCCGCCCAGACCATCAGATCGGCGTCAATGAATTCGCCGGACCTGGTGTTCAGACCGTTCTTATCCGCGCTGGTCACCATGGTTTGCGTCAGAACGCGTACGCCCAGTTTAGTCAGCTCGTTATGCGCCGCAGCAGAAATACGCGGTGGTAGCGCAGGCAGAATACGTTCACCGGCTTCCACCAGCGTGACGTTCAGCGCTTCGCTGTCCAGCCCTTCGAAACCGTAGCTGTGCAGTTGTTTTACCGCATTATGCAGCTCGGCAGACAGCTCGACACCCGTCGCCCCGCCGCCAACAATCGCAATGTTCACTTTCTTCTGCTTGTCTGCACTGGCAGAGAATTTGAGGAACAGGTTCAGCATTTCGTTATGGAAACGGTGCGCCTGATGCGGGTTATCCAGGAAGATGCAGTGGTCTTTGACGCCCGGTGTACCGAAATCGTTAGACGTGCTGCCCAGCGCCATCACCAGGGTGTCGTACGCAATATCCCGTACCGGCACCAGCATTTCGCCGTTCTCGTCACAGATTTCAGCCAGTTTGATGGTGTGATTTTCGCGGTCGATATCGGTCAGTGAGCCAATCTGGAAGGTGAAACCGTGGTTGCGGGCATGAGCCAGATAGCTCAGCGCATCCACGCCGTCATCCAGACTGCCGGTCGCCACTTCGTGCAACAGGGGTTTCCATAAATGGCTGTGGTTACGGTCGACCAGAATGATCTCCGCTTTTTTGTTGCGGCCAAGTTTATGGCCCAGGCTGGTCGCCAGTTCCAGACCGCCGGCGCCGCCGCCGATAATCACAATTTTCTTCATTGGTGATGTCAAAATAACCCCCTCAAATGTGAACCAATTGTTATATAAGAGTAAAAATATAATCCTTATATAACATAGGGTTGCTTAAGTTAAATCGGTATCTGAGACGGAGGATATCACGCGTGGTGATTTGGTCATACCAAAATTGATATAGGTCAATTTAAATTCATTTGGCTAATTTGACTTAGGAAAATGGCACGCATTTTGACATCTTTAAATCAGCAAGTTAGACGCGGATCTGCCATGAAAACGAATACTGAAGCGGGAATGACACAAATAAAAAACCACTGCGCAAAGGCGGTGGTTTTAGCGATTTCAGAAACGAAATGTTAAATCAGACGATATTTTTGAACGCTTTAATGCGTTGCAGATGCGTCGAGATATCTTTGAATTTATGGCTCTGATGCTCGTCCCATTCAACCGGATAATAGTGATGCAATTTCTCAGCCGTTTTGCTGCTGTCGAGCACGCCATCTTCACGGGATAAAATCACCAGACAGCGGTCGCGGTTTTTCTCGCGGAAATCGCTGATGCACTTGGTGGCGATATCTTCATACTCTTCCGGGCGGTCGATTTTCCCGGTCATATTATCCTGCGGTGACAAATTCGGATTGAACATCACCTGGCGGATCCCGCACAGGAAACCGATGCGTTCAGCCCAGAATCCGCCAAGTCCGACGCCGCAAATCAGCGCATTCTTGTCCGTCGTTTCCTGCAGCACTTTATCCACTTCTTTTAGCAGATGTTGCATGTCATGACGCGGGTGCAGCGTGCTGTAACTGATGAAGCGCACGTCCGGATCAATGAACTGTAACTGCAACACTTTCTCGTGATTACCGGGACTGGTTGAATCGAAGCCATGCAAATAGATAATCATCGTTTACCTCATCCTGAATGTGCGTTGAACCCTTCACGTGGTCGGAAAAACGTTACAGGGCAGCCTGTTTATGTTCCTGCCAGCGGGCGTCGAGTGTGGTCAGATCACGGTTTGCCTCTTTCCAGCGTCTCGAATTTTGCAGGTCCTGACGGGCCTGTTTTCCACTATACAGTCCGCGATGATACAACTGTGCAACGCGCTCAGCGTTGACCGGAGACAGGTTATCCAGCACGCTGACAGCGCCCTGCCGGTTGTTACAGGCCAGGATCATGTCGCAACCCGCATCCAGAGAGGCCTGCGCGCGTTCGGGATAAGACCCCATGATTGCCGCACCTTCCATTGAGATATCATCGGAGAAGATCACGCCGTTGAAATTCAGCTCTTTGCGCAAAATTTCCTGCAACCAGTATGGCGAACCGCTGGCCGGACGTGGATCGGCCTGAGTATAAATCACGTGCGCCGGCATCACGGCATCCAGTAATTTACGTTCGTTGAGCTGACGGAAGATAGCCATGTCGTGCTGGCGGATAACTTCCAGCGGGCGATCGTCGTGTGGTGTTTCTTTATGGGAATCCGCGCTGACGGCACCGTGCCCCGGAAAATGCTTACCGGTGGTTTTCATGCCAGCGGAATGCATACCGAGAATATACTGCTCAGCCATTTCAAGCGCTTTCCGGGGTTCTGCATGGAACGAACGTTCGCCGATAGCTGCGCTGATATGTCCGATATCCAGCACTGGCGCGAAGCTGATGTCGATATCCATCACAATCATTTCCGACGCCATCAGCCAGCCGCTTTCCTGGGCCAGACGCCCCGCTTCGTGCGGTTCATTGAGCGCCGCAAAAGATTGCGCGGCAGGCAGACGGGTAAAACTTTCGCGGAAGCGCTGTACGCGCCCGCCTTCCTGATCCACGGCCAGCACCAGCCTGTCGTGCGACGCGGCGCGGATCTGGCGGATCAGTTCATGCAACTGATCGACATCATGATAATTTCGGGTGAATAAAATCAGCCCGCCCACCAGCGGGTGCTGCAAAATTTCACGTTCTTCGGCATCCAGCGCATAGCCAGCGACATCCAGCATTACAGGTCCCAACAAAATGGACGCTCCTTTTCATTTTTTAGACAATTATCACGGGTGCAACGGGCGCACCCATTCAAGATATTTACTCTCGCCGGTCTGCTGCCAGCGCACTTCGAACCACATCAGCATCAGGTAATCAACCCAGGGGATCCAGCGGTTAACCCGCTGCTGCAAAAGAAATATTTCCTGATAGCCGCCAGCATCAACGTATTCGCCGATGAACGCATTTTGCTGCTGCGCGTTCCAGTCGTTGCCACGAATAATCGCCGCCAGCTCCAGCGCAATGTCCGCATTCGCCGCATATTCCCAGTCAATCAGCCGCAGCCCGTCTGGCGTACTAAGCACATTACCGGCGTGAATATCCATATGTACCAGCGCCAGTTTCAGCGGTGACGGCGGATCCTGCGACAACATTTTGCGGTGCAAACGCAGCCAGTGCGGCGTCAGCCTGCGCCGGTCGATATGTTGCCAGTAGCGGGCAAATTGCTGCTGTAAATCCAGCCGGTAGCCTGATAGTGGCAACTGGTGTAACTGCACCAGACGCTGGCACAAGGCTTTCTGGCCTGAAACGGCGGCGAGTGCCTGATCTTGCAACGGCGTTCCGCCTATCCAGTCGACTATCAGCCACGGCGGCGAATAAAGTCTGACACAAGGGCCTAATTTGTGCCGCGCGATATGCCGCAAAATCACAGATTCGCGTTGCCGGTCAGCGCCCAAAGCTTGCCGCTCTACAGACTGATGTCGTGCCAGAAACTCACCGGCAGACGAGCTGATTTTCCAGCTTTCGCCGGTCAGCCCGGCAACCGGTAATAAACGAAAACCGGCGGTTTTCACCGCCGGATAATGTTGTTCAATCAGTTGCCGGAGTTCGTGTTGCAGAAGCTCAGCGTTAATTCTGAACTGCACCGCGGCCTGACCAGATGATTTCACCACTCGGTGCGGTAATCAGACGCATCGACATGGTCGGCGCTTTCACATCACCACTCACGGTACTGTAAAGCACGTACTGCGCTTTTACGATGTTTGCCAGGCCGATGGCTTTACTGACCGAAGCCAGACTGTCATCCGGCGATAATCCCAGAGACTGTTTGGCCGAAGCCAGTTGCTCGGCGGGTACCACCTGGAAGGTCGTGTTGTTGGCCAGTGCATTGCGCAATGCATCGGTGGCTTTTGCCATTTGCAGGGAACCGTTGGTGCTGTTTTTCACGCCATCCACCAGCAGAACGCTGCCCGGCTGCACACCACCGGATTTCAGCATTTTCGCAAGCATTGGCTCAACAGTTGCGGTCCAGTCGATATTGGCAAATTTAGGCGGCTGCGGAACTGGCTGGACCTGCGGTTGCTCCGGAACCGGCGGGTTAACCGGTGGCAACGGTTGCTGTGGCTGCTGCGGTTGCTCAGGCTGCTGTGGCTGGTTTTGCTGCTGGTTTGGCAACGTACAACCGCCAAGGATCAATGCGGCAATTGCCACAATGAGGAAATACTTTTTCATCAACCTTCTCCGTGCAAAAAATTAGAGATAAAGGTAAATACGCACACTGTACGCATCAAGATTGCCGTTCAGGGAACTGACGTCCACGCTGCTGTTCGCCGGAACAGTAATGGTCCTGGCCTCGGCGACCGGGAATAAATCCAGCCCCTGTTTATCATACCAATAGTAACGATAATGCAGGGTGACTGAGTGTGGCTGGTTGTTATCCAACCTGGTTGTGGCTTTTTTCTGCCCGCCGGAATCAGATACGGATGGCGAACCTGGGATTATGCCTGCCGTCAGAACGGGGGATTCCATTACCACTCTTTGTTGATTATTCAGCGCAATAGTGGGCTTGCTGCTACAACCTATCAACAAAATCACTGGCAATAACGCCATCAAAAAACGCATGTTTACCCTTACTGACGTGACAGCAATGGACCCAGTGCACGGCCACCGACCAGATGCATATGGATGTGATAAACCTCCTGACCAGCATCACGGTTGCAGTTGACGATCAGGCGGTAACCGCTTTCGGCGATGCCTTCCTGTTCGGCAATTTTCGCGGCCACCGTCATCATTCTGCCCAGCGCTGCTTCATGCGTCGCATCGACGTCATTCATTGTCGGGATCAGAACATTCGGGATAATCAAAATATGGCTGGGTGCCTGAGGAGAAATGTCGCGAAACGCAGTGACAAGTTCGTCCTGATAAACCACGTCGGCAGGGATTTCACGACGAATGATTTTGCTGAAAATTGTCTCTTCGGCCATCTTAACTGTCCTTAACAAAGTAAAAAGCGTTGTACGCAGTATGGGTTAGAATTTCCATTCCTTTCAACCTGATTACGCTTTTTGATGCTTAATTGACGCAGAAAGCGTCAGCCAGTGCTCCGCTGAATCGCAGACATAAAAAAAGGAGGCCGAAGCCTCCTTTCTCAGAACCAGACATTGCTCACCATTAATGGCTACGCATGTACTCGTCCATATCGGTTTTCAGGTTGTCAGACTTGGTACCGAAAATCGCCTGAACACCAGAACCTGCAACCACAACACCTGCCGCACCCAGTTTTTTCAGGCCAGCCTGATCGACTTTGGAGACGTCCGCTACGCTGACGCGCAGACGGGTAATACAGGCATCAAGGTTAGTGATGTTGTCTTTGCCGCCGAAAGCCTGAACCAGAGAGGCGGACATTTCAGAACCGCCCTGCGCGGTGGTTTCGCTGGTAGAGTCTTCACGACCAGGTGTTTTCAGATCCAGCTTCGCAATCAGGAAACGGAAGATGCTGTAGTAAACAACCGCATACACCGCACCTACGATTGGGAACAGCCAGATTTTGCTGCTGTTACCACTCAGAACGATGAAGTCGATCAGACCGTGCGAGAAGCTGGTGCCGTCACGCATACCCAACAGGATACAGATTGGGAATGCCAGACCGGCCAGAATCGCGTGGATCACGTACAGGATCGGCGCAACGAACATGAAGGAGAATTCGATTGGCTCAGTGATACCGGTCAGGAACGCAGTCAGGGCAGCGGAAATCATGATGCCGCCGACTTTTGCACGATTTTCAGGTTTCGCTGAATGCCAGATAGCAACCGCAGCGGCTGGCAGACCGTACATTTTGAACAGGAAGCCACCTGACAGTTTACCTGCAGTTGGGTCACCGGCCATATAACGTGGGATATCGCCGTGGAACACCTGACCTGCAGAGTTCACGTACTCACCGATTTGCATCTGGAATGGAACGTTCCAGATATGGTGCAGACCAAACGGAACAAGTGCACGTTCTACCACACCGTAGATACCGAATGCCACGACCGGGTTCTGGTAAGCCGCCCATTGTGAGAAGGTCTGGATACCTGTACCGATTGGCGGCCAGATGAAGGACAGAACCACACCCAGGATAATCGCAGCCAGACCAGAGATAATCGGAACAAAACGTTTACCGGCGAAGAAGCCCAGATATTCTGGCAACTTGATACGATAGAAACGGTTGAACATGTAAGCCGCAATCGCACCGGAGATGATACCGCCCAGTACGCCGGTATCGGCCAGATGCTTGGCTGCAATTTCTTCAGCGGGCAAATGCAGAACCAGTGGAGCCACAACCGCCATGGTTTTCACCATGATGCCATATGCCACAACGGACGCCAGTGCAGAAACACCGTCGTTGTTAGTGAAGCCTAAGGCAACACCAATAGCAAAGATCAAAGGCATATTAGCGAAGACTGAACCACCGGCTTCGGCCATAACATGAGAAACGATCAGTGGCAGCCAGCTAAAGTTTGCAGAACCGACACCAAGCAGGATACCTGCGATTGGCAGTACGGATACTGGCAGCATTAGCGATTTACCGACCTTTTGAAGGTTTGCAAACGCGTTCTTAAACATAATTGATTGTGCTCCTGAGTAATGATTCTTTTTGATACTTATTGCGGTTTAGCCTGATAACTAACCGCTTTGCAAAAGTGTTGCGAACCTTTTGCTGTCGGGTGTCTGAGCACCCCTTTTAATTTTTACGCAGGGTAAAATAATTCCCTTTGTTAATGTTTGATGGCAGTCACGTTTTTCTGAAAAATGCAGTAAGAGCGTCTTAAAAGCCACCATTTATCAACATAAAATCCGAATAAAAGCCCCCTGACACCGCCTAAAACGGTGCCAAAATACCTCATTCAGAGGATTAATTACGAGGTGAAAAATAAATACAGAGAATATGACCTGGCCTAAAGTGACATCAGGGAAGAAGAATCGATGTGAAATAATCGTGAAAAGTTGGCTGTCGTGGCTTCGGCAAGTTGTTCCACGCTCACGCCTTTGAGCACTGCCATGTAGTCGGCAACGTCACGCACATAAGCAGGCTGGTTTTCCTTTCCGCGATGCGGAACCGGTGCCAGGTATGGCGAATCAGTTTCTACCAGCAGACGATCCAGCGGGACGTAACGTGCCACTTCACGCAGCGCATCGGCATTACGGAAAGTCACAATTCCGGAGAAAGAGATATAAAAACCCAGATCGAGCAGGAATTTTGCGGTCGGCAAATCCTCGGTAAAGCAATGGAGTACACCACCGCACTCCCCTGCTTTCTCTTCTTTGAGAATATCCAGTGTATCCTGGCGGGCATCACGGGTATGGACGATCACCGGTTTGTTCAGCTCGCGGCCAATACGGATGTGCTCGCGGAAAGAGTCCTGCTGCAGTTTCAGCTGATGCGCTTCTTTCTGATAAAAATAATCCAGACCGGTTTCCCCCATCGCCACCACTTTCGGGCTGGCGGCAAGCTCACGCAGCTCGTTGAAATCGTAACCATCGTCGATATTCAGCGGATGAACACCGCAGGAAAATGCCACGTCCGGGCGATCACCAATCAGCTGCGTCATTGCCCGATAGCCCGGCAGGGTTGTTGCGACGGCCAGCATAAATTTCACATCACGTTCGCGGGCTTTTTCCAGCACACTGTCCACGCCTGAATGCAGCTCGTTGTAATCCAGGCTGTCGAGGTGGCAGTGGGAATCGACTAAAAACATAATAATTAACTCGTTGCGGTATGTTGAAGATAAAGAGTATATCAGCGCGATAGCGCGGAACTGAAAACTGACGAGGAAACCGCCCCCTGAAGCATTTGTTCCCATTCCAGCAGCTGTTCTGTCAGCAGCAGTTCGCGGTTTACCCCCACGATGGAAATCAATTGCTGACGGCAGTGCATCCACGCCGTAACCGACTGTTGCAGAGATGCGTTAGACTGCGCGCCTGCCAGCAAAGCAATCAGCGGCTGCTGATCGTGATTAATGATGAACTGCCCGGCATGTTGCTGCCATTTGACAGCATCCAGCAGTAACGTCGCCAGCCAGTACAGGCGTTCAGCGGCATCCTCATGATTAAGCTGAGACAACAGAGAAAGCATATCCTGCTGCTGGCACTGAACGTAAAGCTGCTGGCAAAGCGCCACGCGTTGTTTCCAGCGCTCCGGCTGCAACAGTTCAATGGCCGATAATGGCCCGCCGTTGGCCAAACGCAGGGCGGTTTTAATCGCGAACGGATCCGCGCTGAGCTGGCGGTTTATCCAGTGCACCGCCAGCGTTTCTTCAGGCACCGGCAGATGCCAGTAGAAGCAGCGACTGCGGATCGTCGCCAGTAAAGCCGAAGGCTCCCGGCAACCGAGCAGGAAATAAGTGCCAGCAGGCGGCTCTTCCAGCGTTTTCAGCAAGGCATTGGCCGCCGCTTCGGTCAGCATTTCCGTCTGAGGGATCCATACAACTTTTGCGCCGCCCTGTTGCGAATAGTTGTACAGCGTTTCAATAAGCTGACGCACCGGGTCGATGCCCAGAGAGCTTTTGCCCTTTTCAGGCTGGAGAATATGCCAGTCAGGATGGTTTCCGGCAATCATCAGCTGGCAGCTGTGGCAGGTTCCGCAGCTTTTTTCCCCGTCCTTATGCCGGCACAGCAACCATCGACTCAGACCATACACCAGCGCCTCATCACCCATCCCCGCAGCCGCATGCATCAGCAAAGCGTGGTGGCCACGCCCCGTCAGATATTGCCCGACCAGTTGTCTGTACGGGCCACTGAGCCACGGATACCAGTTCATGATGCGTTGCCTTGTAAAACCTGCTCATCGAACCAGTTTTTCAACGTCAGCTCGATGGAAGCAGTGACCTGCTCAATGGATTGGGAGGCATCGATGGTTTTGATGCGGCTGTCTCCGGCAGCAAGTTCGAGATAACGCGTACGCGTACGCTCAAAGAAAGGCAACGCTTCCTGCTCAATACGATCCAGTTCCCCACGGGCACGGGCACGTTGCAATCCGATAGCCGGAGGCAGATCAAGATACAGCGTCAAATCAGGACGGAAATCACCCAGGACGGTATCACGCAAGGAGGTCATCAGTTTGGCATCAATCCCGCGACCACCGCCCTGGTAGGCCTGTGAAGAAAGATCATGCCGGTCCCCGACAACCCACGCGCCACGCGCCAGTGCAGGCAAAATTACCGTTTCGACCAGCTGAACACGGGCGGCATAAAGCATCAGTACTTCTGCTTTCACGGTAGGTTTTTCGCCATCGACGCCGCGTTTGAATAAATCGCGTAATTTCTCAGCAAGCGGCGTTCCACCCGGTTCACGGGTGAAGACGATTTCGCCCACGCCGTGCTGACGCAGAGCATTGACGACCACGTCATGAGCAGTAGTTTTCCCTGCCCCTTCAAGGCCTTCAATCACAATGAAGTTACTTTTCATTCTTATTCTTAAGCGCCTCTATGTACACACGAACCGCCTTGTTATGGTTCTCAAGGTTGGTGCTGAAAGTATGCCCGCCTTTGCCGTCTGCGACAAAGTATAGATACGGGGTTTTCGCCGGATGCGCGGCGGCCTGCAGTGAGGCTTCGCTCGGCATCGCAATTGGCGACGGCGGCAGGCCGGTGATCACGTAGGTATTGTACGGAGTCGGCGTTTCCAGATCTTTCTTGGTGATGTTGCCAGTGTATTTATCACCCATCCCATAAATCACCGTCGGATCGGTTTGCAATCGCATACCAATACGCAGGCGGTTAATAAATACTGAAGCGACTTCAGGGCGCTCATCTTTAACTGCAGTTTCTTTTTCAATGATCGACGCCATGGTGACCATATCAGCAGGTGTTTTATACGGCAGAGAATCCATGCGGCCTTTCCAGATATCCGCCACCGTTTTTTCCATCCTTACGTGAGCACGTTTGAGCAGAGATAAATCGGTCATGCCCGCAGTGTAATGGTAAGTATCCGGATACAGCCAGCCTTCGAGATTTTTGGTGTCCGTTGCGCCCAGCGCGGCGGCAATGTCTTCGCCACTTTTACCACTGAGTTCATGCTTCAGATACTCTGATTTATCCAGAACTTTCATCCAGTCGCTGAGCTTAAAGCCCTCTACAAAACGAACGCTGAATTGGGCCTCTTTACCGCTTTTCAGCAGCTCAAGCATCTGACGTACTGTCATGCCTTTTTCAAAACGGTAAGTACCAGCTTTAAACTCGCTCAGTTCAGGTTCTAAACGTAATAACCACGGAAACCACGGATTGGGCTTCATCAGTTTTTTGTCAATTAGCAGTGTTTCCAGCACCACGCGTCCCGTGCCTGCGGGCAGGGTAAAGATAGTTTCGCTGCTGACATTGATCGGGCGATCCGCAAACTGTTTTACTTTTTGATAGGCAAACGTCGCCAGCCCTAACAGAATCAGGGCAATGAGGGCGAAGATTTTGGTCTTTTTGTTTGTCATTGTTTAATCACTTTTTCTTAACAGCTCTGGAGCAGGAAATCGCACAAACGCCGTGAAATGTAATATTTGTCATCGACCTGATTCACCGGCAGAACGGGCATCAGGGCGTTACAAATCAGGATTTCGTCAGCATCTGATAATGTTTCCGCAGATTCACTGACGATGTTCACAACCCAGGGGGATGTCGCTTCAAGTACGCGGATGACGTGCTGACGCATAAGACCATCAACGCCGGACTGCGATAAATCCGGAGTAAACACCTGATTTCCCTTACGCCAGAATAAATTTGCCGCACAGCATTCCACCAGGCAGCCCGAGGTGTCAACCACCAGCGCTTCATTGGCATCTGTCTGGTCAAGATGCATGCGGATCATTACCTGTTCCAGCCGGTTAAGATGTTTTATTCCGGCCAGCAACGGGTTCTTACTCAGTGTGACCGGGCTCAGCGCGAGTTTCACGCCCTGTTGCCGCCACGCGTGATAATGCACCGGATAATCAGACGCAGAAACAATACGCGTCGGCGCAGAGCAACCTGCGGCGCTGTAACCTCGGCCGCCCTGCCCGCGCGTCACGACGGCTTTAACCACTGCCTCTTTCTGCTGTCCGGCAGCCAGAACCATTTCCTGTTCCAGAGCCGTCCAGTCCACACCTTCAATCCGCAGTACCGACGCAGCACGTTGCAGACGCTGAATATGCCCGGCCAGAAACACAATCACACCGTCTGACACCCTGGCTGTGGTAAAGCAACCGTCGCCAAACTGCACTGAACGGTCACTTGCCGACAACATCGCGGCCGCCACACCATTAATCCACATGGTTACTTCCTCCGGTTCTGGAGCTTATGGTCACGATTCTCTGACAGCAGAGCCTGCGTGAGCCGGTCTGTCGCATCAAGGAGAGCATTCTTACTTTATCGTATTGACACGCGCTGCCAGCAGGAACACGCATCCCGTTTACGCATTGTTGTATTCAGTCTTCGCTTTAATTCAGACAACAAAAAGGCCCGATTAACGGGCCTTCACAAACACAGCTTGTGCGGGATCAGATCTTACGGAATACCAGCGAACCATTGGTACCGCCGAAACCGAACGAGTTGCACAAGGAATACTGCATATCTTTAACCTGGCGCGCTTCGTGAGGGACGAAATCCAGATCACAACCTTCATCCGGATTATCCAGATTGATGGTCGGCGGAACCGCCTGGTCGCGTAATGCCAGCAAGGTGAAAATGGACTCCACCGCACCCGCTGCGCCTAAGAGATGGCCGGTCATCGACTTTGTCGAGCTGACCATAACTTTATGCGCATCGGCACCAAAGACGGATTTAACCGCCTGGGCTTCGGCTTTATCACCCGCCGCAGTCGAGGTGCCGTGTGCGTTGATGTAACCAATCTGAGCCGCAGAAACACCCGCGTCACGCAGTGCGTTCTCCATCGCCAATGCCGCACCCGCGCCATCTTCCGGCGGTGATGTCATATGGTAAGCATCGCTGCTCATGCCAAAACCGACAATTTCAGCATAAATTTTTGCACCGCGTTTACGGGCATGTTCGTACTCTTCCAGCACCATAATACCTGCGCCGTCACCCAGTACGAAACCATCACGATCTTTATCCCACGGACGACTCGCCGCCTGAGGATTGTCATTGCGCGTAGAAAGCGCGCGTGCTGCACCGAATCCACCGACGCCCAACGGGGTACTGGCTTTTTCCGCGCCGCCTGCCAGCATCACGTCGGCATCGTTATAAGCGATGATACGCGCTGCATGACCAATATTATGCACCCCAGAAGTACAGGCTGTTGCAATAGAAATACTCGGCCCACGCAACCCGAACATGATACTCAAATGACCTGCAATCATGTTGACGATAGTGGATGGAACGAAGAAAGGACTAATTTTGCGGGGTCCGCCGTTAACCAATGAGGAATGGTTTTCTTCAATCAGACCAAGCCCACCGATACCGGAACCGATCGCCGCACCAATGCGTGGCGCGTTCTCAGCAGTTACCTCAAGCCCGGAGTCTTGCATCGCCTGAATACCGGCAGTAATACCATACTGAATAAAGGCATCCATCTTGCGGGCATCTTTGCGCGGGATGAAGTCTTCACAGTTAAAATCTTTTACTAAGCCAGCAAAACGCGTTGCGTAGGCACTAGTATCAAAATGGTCGATCAGGCTGATGCCACTCTGACCGGCAAGGAGAGCGTTCCAAGTGGACTCTACAGTATTGCCGACAGGAGACAGCATGCCCAGTCCAGTCACTACAACTCGACGCTTAGACACGTATGTCCTCCAGGGAGGGAAAAAAGTAGTAATACCGTGGGATAAAAAAAACTTAGGCGGTCAAATGACCGCCTAACTATCTAAACTTAAAGCATGTACGCTTACTGTTGGCTAGCGTTGATAAAATCAATTGCTGCCTGAACAGTAGTGATTTTTTCAGCTTCTTCGTCAGGGATCTCGGTATCAAACTCTTCTTCCAGAGCCATAACCAGCTCAACGGTGTCGAGAGAATCAGCGCCAAGGTCGTCTACGAAAGATGCAGCATTCACTACTTCTTCCTGTTTAACACCCAGCTGTTCAACGATGATTTTCTTAACGCGTTCTTCGATAGTGCTCATACTCTTAAATTTCCTATCAAAACTCGCTTTCGCGATGGTTTTCGTAGTGTATAAAATGTTGAAAAAGATGCAACTAAATCCAGGCTGTTCAAACCACGAATTTGCTCTATTTTGCGGTTTTTACCGCAAAAAACGCAAATAATTTCGTAATTTTTAAATCATGTACATGCCGCCATTGACATGTAATGTTTCACCCGTGATGTAGCTGGCCTCGTCAGAGGCTAAAAAAGCAACGGCGCTGGCAATTTCTTTGGCATCGCCCAACCGGTTGGCTGGAACTGATGACAAAATGCCTGCGCGTTGATCATCTGTCAACGCCCTTGTCATATCCGTCTCAATAAAGCCAGGAGCGACGACGTTGACAGTAATGCCACGTGAAGCGACCTCACGTGCCAAAGACTTACTAAAACCAATCAAGCCAGCTTTAGCCGCCGCGTAATTCGCCTGCCCTGCGTTACCCATGGTGCCAACAACGGAACCAATTGTAATAATCCGTCCACACCGTTTCTTCATCATAGCCCGCATGACAGCTTTTGACAGCCGAAACACTGAAGTCAGGTTCGTATCCAGGATATCCTGCCACTCATCATCCTTCATACGCATGAGAAGGTTATCACGGGTAATGCCGGCATTATTAACTAAAATATCAATTTCGCCAAATTCAGCTCGAATCGTCGCCAATACTTGCTCAATAGATGCAGAATCAACCACATTGAGCATGATACCTTTGCCATTTTCGCCTAAATATTCGCCGATCGCTTCTGCGCCTTTCTCGCTGGTCGCAGTGCCGATCACTTTCGCGCCACCAGCAACCAGTTTTTCTGCGATTGCGCGGCCAATACCACGGCTGGCACCGGTAACCAGTGCAATTTTGCCTTCGAAGCTCATACTCATCCTCTTATTACTGTTCAAGCGCCGCTGCCAGACTTGCCGTGTCATTCACTGCGGCAGCCGTCAGGGTGTCAACAATACGTTTGGTCAGACCGGTCAGCACTTTACCTGGTCCCACTTCTAATAACTGTTCTACGCCTTGTGCAG
Organism: Rahnella sp. NRRL B-41462; assembly: GCF_003263525.1. Taxonomy (NCBI): domain Bacteria; kingdom Pseudomonadati; phylum Pseudomonadota; class Gammaproteobacteria; order Enterobacterales; family Yersiniaceae; genus Rahnella; species Rahnella sp. NRRL B-41462. The sequence continues at coordinate 28,392 of NZ_JYDF01000109.1, forward strand.
CGATGTATTCGACAGACTCAGTCCAGCGAACCGGGCTGTACAACTGACGTACCAGCGCACTGCGGATCGCTTCAGGAGACGTTTCGACTTTCACGTCAACGTTATTCACGACAGAGTACTGTGGCGCATTGAAAGTGACATTTTCGAGCGCAATCGCCATCTTTTCAGCGGCTGGCTTCATGAGTGCACAATGTGAAGGCACGCTGACAGGCAGAGGCAGAGCACGTTTTGCACCGGCTTCTTTACATGCTGCACCAGCGCGTTCTACGGCTTCTTTGTTACCCGCGATCACAACCTGACCAGGTGAGTTAAAGTTCACCGGAGAAACAACCTGACCCTGTGCAGATTCTTCACAAGCTTTGGCAATGGCATCATTATCCAGACCAATGATCGCATACATCGCGCCAGTTCCGGCCGGAACGGCTTCCTGCATCAGCTTACCGCGCAGTTCAACCAGAGAAATCGCCTGTTTAAAATCCAGTACACCAGCACAAACCAAAGCGGAATACTCACCCAGACTGTGGCCAGCCATCAGAACAGGCTGAGTGCCATTCTGTTGCTGCCATACGCGCCATATGGCGACAGAAGCGGCCAGCAATGCCGGTTGCGTCTGCCAGGTTTTATTCAGTTCTTCAGCCGGCCCCTGCTGCACCAACTGCCATAAATCGTACCCCAGTGCCGAAGAAGCCTCGGCAAATGTTTCTTCAACCACCGGATGCGCAGCGGCTAAATCAGCCAGCATACCGAGTGTCTGAGAACCCTGACCAGGGAAAACCACCGCTATTTTTGTCATTTTTATCATCCTGTTAAATCAAAAACGTACCAGCGCCGAGCCCCAGGTAAAGCCACCGCCAAATGCTTCGAGCAACACTAATTGCCCGCGCTGAATTCTGCCGTCACGGACCGCTTCGTCAAGTGCTGCAGGCACCGAAGCCGCCGACGTATTGCCATGACGATCGAGCGTAACAACGACTTTATCCATGCCCATGCCCAGCTTTTTCGCTGTTGCGCTGATGATACGCAGGTTCGCCTGATGTGGCACCAGCCAGTCAAGAGCGGAGCGGTCGAGATTATTTGCCGTCAGGGTTTCATCAACAATGTGCGCCAACTCAGTCACCGCGACTTTGAAGACTTCATTACCCGCCATAGTGACATAAGCAGGTTTTTCTGGTTCTGACTGGCTAGGGTACGCCAATGTCAACAGATTACCGTAATGACCATCGGCATGCATGTGAGTGGAGATGATGCCTTGCTCTTCGGAAGCTCCCAGCAAAACTGCACCAGCGCCATCTCCAAAGAGGATCACCGTGCCACGATCTTCAGGATCGAGTTTACGGGATAGCACATCAGATCCGATCACCAGCGCGTATTTTACAGCACCGTTTTTAATGTATTGATCGGCAACGCTCAGCGCATAGGTGAAACCTGCACATGCCGCCGCCAGATCGAACGCTGCGCAATCCCTGATGCCGAGCATATTCTGCACCTGGCAGGCTGAACTCGGGAATGCATGTGAAGATGAGGTTGTTGCAACAATGATCAAACCTACGTCGCTTGCGCTGACGCTGGCCATTTCAAGTGCTTTTTCAGCAGCGTGCAGGCCCATTGTGGCCACAGTCTCATCCGGTGCAGCGATACGACGTTCACGAATACCCGTACGTGTGACGATCCACTCGTCGGAGGTATCCACCATTTTTTCTAAGTCGGCATTAGTCCGAACTTGCACGGGCAAATAGCTCCCCGTACCGAGAATCTTTGTATACATGTACGATCAGTCACTCTTGGGTAATACAGCTTCAAGGCGCGCGGCAATCCGCTGAGGGACTTGCCGCTGCACCGCCTGCACAGCCTGTTCGATAGCAACAGCAAACGCACGCTGGTTTGCTCCGCCGTGGCTTTTAATAACGATGCCCCGTAATCCTAACAAACATGCGCCATTATACTGGTCGGGATTGAGATGGCTAAAACGCTTTAGCAATTTTTTCTGCAGAATCCGACCTAACCATTTCAACCACCAGGCCTTCTTGCCACCCTCTCCCGAGGATTTTAACAGTGACAAAAACATCCTTATTACACCTTCCATGGTCTTGAGCGTAACGTTACCCACAAAGCCGTCACACACCATCACATCTGTTTTACCGGTCAGAAGGTCGTTACCTTCAAGATAACCGATATAGTTGATTAGTGCGGTATTTTTTAAAATCGCGGCGGCTTCACGGATATTATCCAGCCCTTTGCTTTCCTCTTCGCCGATATTGAGCAACGCAACGCGGGGATTCGTGATCCCCACCACCTGTTCGGCCATCACAGCCCCCATCACGGCAAACTGGACCAACATCGTGCTGTCGCACTCAACGTTGGCGCCCAGATCCAGCACAACAGTTTTACTACGTTGCTGGTTAGGTAGCACGCTCATCAACGCCGGGCGCTCAATGCCATCCAGCGGCTTGACAACCAGCTTGGCTAATCCCATCAGTGCGCCGGTATTCCCGGCACTGACACACGCCAGTGCATCACCACTCTTGATCAGTTCCAACGCCACACGCATCGAGCTTCCTTTACTGGCCCGTATAGCTTGCGACGCACGTAAATCGCTGGCTATAACTGATTCAGCAGGAATTATCCGAATTCGTTCTGTTAAAGAAGGATCGGCTTTGGCTAAGAAAGGTGTGATTGCGTCGGGATCGCCGACCAGAAGGAGGTCTAATTCAGAATTAGAGATCAGTGCCTGCAATGAAGCAGGCACTGTGACGGAAGGACCGAAATCTCCGCCCATTACATCTAACGCGATGGTTAGACGAGTCAAGGTATCGCCTTGCCAGCACTTATCACGTGAATAAGTTGCAGACAAATATCAGCCGATTACCTTGCGACCGCGGTAGAAACCGTCGGCAGTGATGTGGTGACGCAGGTGAGTTTCACCAGAAGTCTTGTCCACAGACAGAGTGGAAGTGGTCAGAGCATCATGTGAACGACGCATGCCACGTTTAGAACGGGTTGGTTTATTCTGTTGTACGGCCATGGACCTTACTCCTTAAGTACTTTTCTTTAAACTCGCTAATACGGCAAATGGATTTGGTTTCTCCGCCTCTTCAGGCAGTTTACCGAATACCATGTCCGCTTCGGACACTTCACAGTGTTCAGATTCATGTACCGGCACGACAGGCAGTGAAAGAATAATTTCGTCTTCAATCATTGCCAGCAAATCAACTTCGCCAAAATCATCGACTTCGATCGGCTCGTACGCTTCCGGTAATGCCTCAGCCTGTTCATCATTCTGGACAGGACTAAAACAATATGTTGTGTGAACCTGATGTTCAAACGTCTTACCGCATCTCTGGCATTCCAGAGTGACAGCAACATCGGAGTGGCCGGTAATCACAGCCAGACGCTGGTTGTCGATATTAAACGACAAAGAGGTTTGTATATCAGAATCCACACTGACCACTGATTGGGCAACACGCGTAACCTGATCAGCAGTATAGACACCTGTATAGTCTAAACGCTTCTGGGCAGTGCGAACCGCATCAAGGGTCAGGGGTAATTTTACTTTTTGCATAGGGCGCGCATATTAACTTTGTAACGACAGAGAGTCAAAGAAAAAGGCCTTAAAACCGCACCTTTCACCAATATTCGCTTCCGCAGCGGCCGACAGTTTAAAATGTGCGATTCAATAACGCTATGCTTTGTGAAAAAAAATTATGTCAGCACATCAAAAAAAATTACTTCTGGCTTCAACATCGGTTTACCGCAAGGCCCTTCTCGATAAAGCCGGCCTGGTATTTTCCTGCGCCTCACCCGCCATTGATGAGACGCCGGGTCGGGACGAAAAACCCGCCGAACTGGTGCAGCGTCTGGCTTACAGCAAAGCCAGCGTGCTTGCAGCTTTGTATCCTGAACACCTGATAATCGGTTCTGATCAGGTCTGCGTGATTGACAGAAAAATAACCGGCAAACCGCACACGTTTGATAACGCATTCCACCAGTTGCGTGCTGCCAGTGGCAAGACAGTGACGTTTTACACCGGCCTGAGCCTGTATAACGGAGAAACACAAACGGCGCAGACTTTATGTGAAACATTTGACGTGACCTTCCGGTCATTAACTGATGAAGAAATTACCGGTTATTTGCATCGCGAACAACCTTATGACTGTGCCGGGAGCTTTAAATGCGAAGGACTGGGGATCACACTTTTCGACAGTCTGGCAGGACGCGACCCGAACACGCTGATTGGGTTGCCTCTTATTGCCCTGCTCGCCTTGTTGCGTCAGGAAGGCATCAATCCGTTGCTATAAAAGGAATAAAAAAGGCGCACTCTGTGCGCCTCTGTTTACTATTCGCACTTTAACGTGCTGTCGTTTTACCCCGTAAAACTTTCAGGCAGTTACGCAGTTTGGCATCCATCGGTGCTTCAATACGCATCGTCTCCCCCGTGTTCGGATGCTCAAAACGCAACGCCGCCGCATGCAGGAATAAACGATTGAGGCCAGTTCCGGACAGTTTTGCATCGAAATCTCGCTCACCATAACGGTCATCAAATGCAATCGGGTGTCCGGCATGCAATGCGTGTACGCGGATCTGATGGGTTCTGCCGGTCACCGGGCTGGCTTTAACCAGAGTTGCAAACTCATAACGTTCTTCAATTTTGAAGCGCGTTTCTGAAGGCTTGCCTTCGGCATTAACCCTGACAATACGTTCGCCGCTTTGCAGAATATTTTTCAGTAAAGGGGCCAGCACGACTTTGCAGTGTGACGGCCATTCACCCCGGACCAACGCCAGATAATCCTTTTGCATGCTTTTCACACGCAGTTGCTCATGTAAGGAACGCAGTGCAGAGCGTTTCTTGGCGACCAGCAAAACACCGGAAGTATCACGGTCCAGACGGTGAACCAGTTCCAGAAAACGAGCATCCGGACGCAGCGCGCGCAGGCCTTCAATCACGCCGAAACTTAAACCACTGCCGCCGTGTACGGCAGTGCCGGAAGGTTTATTAAGGATCAGCAAATGATCGTCTTCATATAAGATGCAATCCGCCAGCGCGGCGACTTTATCCAGCTTTGCAGAAACAGGCGCTTCATCACGTTCAGCAACACGAACGGGCGGGACACGCACTTCATCACCGGCAATTAATTTATATTCCGGCTTAATTCTTTTCTTATTTACCCGCACTTCACCCTTACGCACGATGCGATAGATCATGCTCTTCGGCACGCCCTTAAGGATTTTAAGTAAGAAGTTGTCGATACGCTGACCAGCTTCGTCGTCAGAAATGGGGATTAATTGTACAGTTGGATTCTCAGTTTTCATGGCTCGCGATTCTAAATATCCGGCACGGTTCGCGCCACTGATTTTTATGTGCTTAACTTTTACTTTACCAGTAACAGCACAGGAAAACCTTCTCACTCCCCCTGTTTTTTAAGAAAGCTCAGGTTCTGACAATGCGGCGCATCTCTCATTGAGGTAAATATCTTACCTGCTTGGGAAAAGTCACCTTGCTATCACAGTGCCTGCAATGGAATAATGAAGTCACTTTCGGCGTTGTTTCTCTTAAGTTAGGGAAAACGCAGGAATTATAGATTTGCCTGATCGCACAAAAACGCAGCAATGGCGTAAGACGTAATGTGAAATCAAGCAATTAGCGGGCTGCGGGTTGCAGCTTGGCCGGCGAATGGAATGAGATCTGTTAACGCAAATTCAGAAGCTATTCCCCTAATAAAAGTGCTGCTTTCACAACGCTGGTGTCTTTAATACAGCAAAAGCAGACTTACCGAAATAATGCGCCCCTATGCAAGCGACAGCCGTGAGGTTGACGATTTGCGAGAAGACTCGGGGCCAACGGTTTATCCGGTCATGAGGTCATTTTGCCCGCAGCTCTGTCAATAATGGAATAATAATGAGTAAGTTAAGATGAAAAGAATGTTGATTAACGCAACTCAGCAAGAAGAGTTGCGCGTTGCCCTCGTAGATGGACAGCGGCTGTATGATTTGGATATTGAAAGTCCGGGCCATGAGCAGAAAAAAGCGAATATTTACAAAGGTAAAATCACCCGCATTGAGCCAAGTCTGGAAGCAGCATTCGTAGATTACGGCGCGGAACGACATGGTTTCCTCCCTCTGAAAGAAATTTCCCGCGAATATTTCCCAAGCAATTATTCTTCCCATGGCCGCCCGAACATCAAAGATGTGTTGCGCGAAGGCCAGGAAGTCATTGTTCAGGTAGATAAAGAAGAGCGTGGAAATAAAGGCGCAGCACTGACGACGTTTATCAGTCTGGCCGGTAGTTATCTGGTTCTGATGCCAAACAATCCACGCGCAGGGGGTATTTCCCGCCGTATTGAAGGCGATGACCGTACTGAACTGAAAGAAGCCTTGTCTTCCCTGCAACTGCCTGATGGCATGGGACTGATTGTGCGTACTGCCGGTGTCGGTAAATCCGCAGAAGCTCTGCAGTGGGACCTGACTTTCCGTCTTAAGCATTGGGATGCGATCAAGAAAGCCGCTGAAGGCCGCCCTGCGCCATTCCTGATCCATCAGGAAAGCAACGTTATCGTTCGTGCGTTTCGTGATTACCTGCGCCCGGACATCGGTGAGATCCTCATCGATAACCCGAAAGTCCTCGAGCTGGCAAAAGAACATATTGCTGCTCTGGGTCGTCCTGATTTCAGCAGCAAAATTAAGCCGTATGTTGGCGAAATTCCGCTGTTCAGTCATTACCAAATCGAATCGCAGATTGAATCCGCTTTCCAGCGCGAAGTCCGTCTGCCTTCCGGTGGCTCTATTGTTATCGACAGCACCGAAGCGCTGACCGCTATCGACATCAACTCCGCGCGTGCAACCCGCGGCGGCGATATCGAAGAAACCGCATTCAACACCAACCTTGAAGCTGCAGATGAAATTGCCCGTCAGTTACGCCTGCGTGACCTCGGTGGTCTGATTGTTATCGACTTCATCGACATGACACCTGTTCGCCACCAGCGCGAAGTAGAAAACCGTCTGCGTGATGCCGTTCGTCAGGACCGCGCCCGTATTCAAATCGGTCGCATTTCCCGTTTCGGTTTGCTGGAAATGTCCCGTCAGCGCCTCAGCCCGTCATTGGGTGAATCAACGCACCATATCTGCCCGCGTTGTGCAGGTACTGGTACCGTCCGTGACAACGAATCCCTGTCACTGTCGATTCTGCGCTTGATCGAAGAAGAAGCACTGAAAGAAAATACTAAAGAAGTGCATGCCATCGTTCCGGTGCCAATCGCTTCTTACTTGCTGAACGAAAAACGTGAATCGGTGAATGCCATCGAGAAACGTCAGGGTGGTGTGCGTGCAGTGATCGTGCCTAACGATCAGATGCAAACTCCGCACTACCATGTTCTTCGCGTTCGTAAAGGCGAAGAAATTTCTGCACTGAGCTATTTGCTGCCACAGATTCATGAAGCGGAAATGCTGCAACCTTCAGAAGAGTTGCCGACTGAACGTCGTCGTCCTGAGCAACCGGCACTGGCTGCGTTTGCGCTGCAAAGCGAAGCGCCTCCATCCAGCTTTGAGCAGGCAGCAGTGACCGAAGAACCGGTTAAAACCAGAACAGCAACAGTTAATGCGCCTGCGACACCTGTTGCTGAGAAATCAGGGTTTGTCAGCCGCCTTCTGAGTGGTTTGAAAAGCTTGTTCGCACCGGAGCCACAGCAGGAAGTTAAACCTGTTGAAGCACCGCAAGAGACGCCGGAAGCTACTGAAACGGAAAACCGTCGTAACAACGAACGCCGTAATCAACGCCGCCAGGGCGGACGTCGTGATCGCAACGGAGAACGCGGTGAGCGCAATGACCGCGGTAATCGTGGTGAACGTGGCGAAGGTCGTGACAACAATCGTGATAATCGTGGTGAAAGTCGTGATACCCGCGAAAATAATCGCGAACAGCGTGATGATCAGCAGCGCCGTGGCCGCCGTAATCAGGAACAGGTTGTTACCGAAACCCGTAGCGAAGAAGTTGAAACTGTTGCTCGTGAAGAACAGCAGCAACAGCCTCGCCGTGAACGTTCGCGTCGCCGTTCTGAAGACAAGCGTAAACCACAAACTGAAGAGAAAGTTCAGGATGTCGCAGTTGTCGAACAAGTTGCTGCTCCGGTGGTTGCCGATGACACTGAGCAGGAAGATCGTCAGCCAACTCAGCGCCGTCAGCGTCGTCAGTTGTCGCATAAAATCCGTTTCGAATCTGAAGCAGAAGTAGATCATGAAGAAGAAGCTGCAGCTCAGTTATTGATCACCGGCACTCGCCCTGCGGCGCCAGCGATTGCTGAGCAGGAACCTTCTGATGCTGAAACCGCAAACGTTGCTGATAGCGAAGATAATCAGAATGACAACGCCCGTGAAAATGGCATGCCACGTCGTTCACGTCGTTCTCCACGCCATCTGCGTGTAAGCGGCCAACGTCGTCGTCGTTATCGTGATGAGCGTTATCCGACCCAGTCACCAATGCCACTTGCAGGTGCGTTCGTTTCTCCGGAAATGGCTTCGGGTAAAGTCTGGGTCACTTATCCGGTTGCTCAGTCCTCTGAACAACAGGTTACTGAAACAGAAACTCCTGAAGTGCTGACTGAGCAGGTCGAGATTGCACAGGCGAATACGCCGGTCATATCTGACATCACTGAAGTTACGCAACAGCCAGTCGCAGAGCCTGTCAATGATGTTGTTGACGCTGCACCACAAGAGGTGCCGGCCGAAATCGCAGCAGCAGACGTTGCACAGCCTGTAGCCGACGAGCCAGTGCTGGTCGAACCGGCAACAGCTGAACCTGTTGCAGAAACACCTGTGGTTGATGTTGCGCCAGAAGCGCTCGAGCCTGCGATCGTTGAACCCACAGATGTTCTCGCTGCATCTGAAGTTCAGGCACCTGCGCCAGTCGCCGAACCCGAAGTGAAAGCTGAACCTGTTGCTGAAGTTAAACCTGCTGTGGAAACTGCGCCAGTCGCAGCCGCTCCGACAGGTACTGAAGCTGCGGTTGTTGCACCTCGCTTCAAGCACCTCGCAACCGCGCCAATGACGAAGGCGCCAGCACCTGCCTATGTGCCAGAGCCACCTCGTCACAGTGACTGGGTTCGTCCTGAGTTCAACTTTGAGGGTAAAGGCTCTGCAGGCGGCCATGCGGCAGCCACCACTGCAACAGCCCCGGCCACCAAACCTGAGATGCCAGCCGAGTAATCGCTGACCACTCAGTCTAAAAAAACCCGCCTCGGCGGGTTTTTTTATAGAAACTGTTGAAGATTCAATCTCATCAGGCCAGACTTTTCAACCGGCGAATCGTGAGTTCCTCCAGTTTACCTTCCAGGCTTTTTGCAAAATGCTGGAAATGTTCAGTTTTGTTGTGCTGATTCAGCGCTTCTTCAGAGGCCCATCGCTCGTAGAAAACAAAAGTCCCTTCTGTATCGAGATCCTGATGCAACTCATATTGCAGGCACCCTACTTCCTGTCGGCTTGGTTCAATTACGTCAAGCAACGCTTCTGTCACTTTTGCCGTAAACTCTTTTTTAGCGACAATAGTGGCAACAACTCTGATTTCCATAATGGTTCTCCTGTTTTTTTGGTCATGCTTAGCGGCGAACCGGTAAGCACTCTGACTAAAATCTGTCCCCACTATGAACCTTTCGACACATTGATTTCAATACGAACTTTATTTAACAGATGCAACACATCGCTTTTACGCTTATTCTTGTTCCCCGCCGTTAATGCTCCCATTACCGCACCTGATCCCAATATCTTGTCTCTCAATGCCGGAGTTTTGCCTGATGACCGCAACACCGCAAGTTTTGAAAATCCGCCGTCCAGATGACTGGCATATTCACCTTCGTGACGACCAAATGCTCAGCACGGTGTTACCTTTCACCAGTGAAGTATTTGGTCGTGCGATTGTCATGCCAAACCTGAGCCCTCCCGTAACCACCGTGGCGGCTGCGATAGCATATCGTGAACGTATTATGGCCGCGTTGCCTGTCGGACATAATTTTACCCCTCTGATGACCTGCTATCTGACCGATTCTCTGGATCCGGAAGAAATTGCCCGCGGTTTCGAGCAAGGCGTGTTCACAGCAGCAAAACTGTATCCGGCCAACGCGACAACAAATTCCCAGAATGGCGTTTCTGATACCAAAATGATTTACCCTGTTTTGGAACGTATGCAGAAAATCGGTATGCCTTTGCTGATCCACGGTGAAGTCACTCACAACCATGTTGATATTTTTGATCGTGAAGCCCGCTTCATTGATGAAGTGATGGATCCGGTGCGTCGTCAGTTCCCTGAATTGAAAATTGTCTTCGAGCACATCACCACCAAAGAAGCCGCGCAGTATGTTCTTTCCGGCAATCAGTATCTGGGCGCAACCATTACGCCGCAACATCTGATGTTCAACCGCAATCACATGCTGGTTGGCGGCGTGCGCCCTCACCTGTTCTGTCTCCCCATTCTCAAACGCAACGTTCATCAGGAAGCATTGCGTGAGGTCATCGCCAGCGGCGCGGATCGCTTCTTCCTCGGTACCGACTCTGCGCCGCACACCAAAGACCGTAAAGAATCGAGCTGCGGATGTGCAGGTTGCTTCAATGCCCCACTGGCGTTATCGGCTTATGCGACCGTCTTTGAAGAAATGAATGCACTGCAACACTTTGAGGCGTTTTGCTCCCTTAACGGCCCGCGTTTCTATGGCCTGCCGCTCAATGAAGACTTCATCGAAATGTCTCGTATACCGGTGACGCAGCCGGAAGAAATTGCGTTGGGCGATGAATCTGTTGTGCCATTCCTCGCAGGTCAGACACTGAACTGGAAAGTGACGTCGAACTAAATACAAATTCTCACAAGCGTGTATTGCACTGATCATGATTTGACTGTATAAATATACAGTCAAATCTATTCAGGAGGTCCTATGCGTGTTGAAGTCACAATCGATAAAACCAAGCCTCTGCCTGCTGGCGCGCTGGACGCGTTATCAGGTGAATTGAGTAAAAGAATTAACAAACAGTTTTCTGACCGCGAAAATAAAATTCAGGTCCGCTATGCGGGGGCAAATAGCCTGTCCGTTTTGGGTGGCGCAAAAACTGACCGTGACCTTATCGAGGAAATTCTTCAGGAAACCTGGGAAAGCGCTGATGACTGGTTCTCAAATCAGAACGATGAGTAACCCGATGAAATCCCTGAAAAGCCATTCACTTTTTACTCCCTATCTATAATAATCAGGTTTATTAAAACCACGCCGCAAGGCTATTGGTGTATTTCACCGGGCGTCGCAGTCCGGTTTTTTATTCTTTTTTACTGCATAAAACAGACTCTTCTGAAAAATAAAATTTAAGTTAATCTCAGATTATTCCGCTGAATAAATAATCAACACAAATTATTTACAATTTAATACGCTTAAATCACTCCATAAATCGGTTTATCTGTTTATACTGAAATTGCTCACATGATAATGAGCCGCCTTGATCCTCAGATAGTCACTCACGTCAGTCACTACAATATAAGGGGTCTATATGGACAGAAATGATGAAGTTATTCAGACACACCCGCTTGTTGGTTGGGATATCAGTACCGTCGACTCTTATGATGCCATGATGATACGCCTTCATTACCTGTCTTCAAAAGACCAGACACCCGAGGATGCTCAGGTAGACAGAACCTTGTGGTTAACTACCGACGTTGCACGGCAACTCATTAACATTCTTGAAGCCGGCATCGAAAAGATAGAATCTAACGAGTACGAATACAGTGATCACCGAAAACACTAATCTTTACCTGCCAGTCTGAGGCACCAGCGATTTATCCTGGTGCCTTTTTCTTTGCCTCCGCGCTGCTTGCCTTCTTCGCCTTAAACTCTCTATCATGCCAGTAGCCAGTTTGTTAAAAATTCTCACCACAGGAACGTTTGAATTATGGATTACGATCTCATTATCGTAGGCAGCGGTTCGGTCGGTTCAGCCGCAGGCTACTACGCCACCCGTTCCGGCTTGAAAGTGCTGATGATAGATAGCGCAATGCCACCCCATCAGGCGGGCAGTCACCATGGCGAAACACGCCTTATCCGCCACGCTTACGGCGAAGGTTCCCGTTATGTGCCAATGCTGCTGAGAGCTCAAACACTTTGGGATGAGCTGGCAGAACTGAGCAGCGATAAGATTTTCCATCGTAGCGGCGTCCTGAATATTGGTCCTGAAAACTCTGAATTTATCAGTAACGTTAAGAACAGCGCAGAAACCTACAATCTCGTCATACAATCCCTTAGTGTGGCTGAAATTCGCGAAAAGTGGCCTCTGTTCACGTTGCAGGACGGCTATTGCGGTGTATACGAACCCAACTCGGGTTTTCTGCAAAGTGAAATGGCGGTTGCGGCATACATTCGTCTCGCACGGGAAGCAGGCTGTGCGCAATTATTCAACTGTCCCGTTGAAAGTATTAACTGGCTGGATGATGGCATTGAAGTATCAACGATTGACGGAGTCTACCGCGGGGCCAAACTGGTGGTAACGGCGGGAACCTGGGTCACGAAAATCCTCCCGGAATTACCCGTGAAACCTCTGCGTAAGGTGTTTGCCTGGTTCCATGCAGATGGCCGCTACAGTGAAGAAAACCATTTTCCAGCCTTTACGCTCGAAACTCTGCAAGGCGATCAGTACTACGGATTCCCCTCTGTGAAGGATGAACTTAAGTTAGGTAAACATAACGGTGGTCAATGGATAACGGAACCCGAGCAGCGTAAACCTTACGGCAGCGTCAGTCAGGATGGCACAGAGTCCTTCAATTTCTTCCGCCATTTCCTGCCGGGTGTAGGTGTCAGTTTGCGTGGTGCGTCATGCACTTATGACATGACGACTGATGAAGATTTCATTATTGATACCCTGCCGGGCAGAGAAAATACCTTAGTGATTTCGGGATTAAGTGGTCACGGTTTTAAATTCGCCAGCGTATTAGGGGAAATAGTTACTCACTTCGGTAACAATCATCCTATTCCTTTTGATCTCACCCCCTTTTCTCTTACGCGGTTCAATTAACGTAAAATAATTTCAACCCTCGTGAATATTTATCGAGGGTTATCATTTTATTAACGATACGATTTTTTCAATTTCAGTTTGAACAAGATCAATAGACTGGAATTTACGAATTGACAGCATTATAGAAAAGAATCTATGCTGGATACAGAAATCACAGGAGTGGTTTCGGCGCGTAATGTTACGCATGACAAGGACGTGGTATGAAAATTTGTATAATTGAACCCTGTGGTTTTACGCGTTTAGGAATTTTCTCTTATCTTATTGAAAATAACAGCCTCGATATTATCGACACTGTGAATATTTCTCACTCCCTCAATCTAATTCCTGAATTTCAACCTGATATTATTCTTGTGAATATGACAAACCATTGCCATAACGCAGAAGTATCTGAGGAATTAAAAGCTTTTTTTGAATTTCGTCAAAGCGCCCGAATATACTGCTACGTTGACGCCAGTTACCCGGATTCCGAAACACCGATTGCCGTTACCCGCGAAGTCTCTATTCTCAACAAGCAGGCACTCACCTCCCTCTTGCAGCAGATTGCAGCAGATCCCGAAGCATTTATGCCGATAAATAACTTCGGTTTGCCAAAAATGTTACTTAGCGATCAGGAAATTCTGGTAATGAGCTACTGGATGTCTGAGATGCCGAACTACCGTATTGCCAGAAAATTAAACATCAGCAGCCGTACGGTATATGTCCATAAACGACATCTGGCGCAGAAAATCAAAGTCCGTAACCGGCTGGAATTTTGTTTCATTTACAACCTGATTAAGTATTTATTCTGGCCCATTGATGATATTTCTGCGACGCCAATCAGCCGACAAATTAAAGACGACTTGCAGATGATTTACAAAACTTATAGCTAAACCTGCAAAAACCCTAAATGCCCTGATAATTCAGGGCATTTTATATCGTGATATTCTTCACCCATCTTTTTAAATATCTTGTTTGTATCCCTTCTCTCTCTCGCCAGGTTGCACTATGACGACAGAAGCCGACGATGGCCTTAATGTTAGCAGACTCATCTTGAGCAGACTCACCAATGACAAGCATAATTTCTCGTCACGCGACTCCCACAAAAATCACAAACATCCTGCTTTCAGTGATTCGCTTAATGCATAAAAAATTGAAATGTTTGCTCATCATTTTGAAAAGAAAAGCTAACTTTTATGTTCTGGCGGACCATCGCCCAGAAGCACGGCAATTTTGTGGCCTACCGCCGTGGGTTCAAGGGCTATCTTGAGCACAATCGTCAGCGGCACCGAAAGCAACATGCCGACCGGCCCCATCAGCCATCCCCAGAATATCAGCGACATAAAGACCACAAGCGTCGATAACCCCAATCCGCGCCCCAGAATTTTCGGATCAATAATGCTGCCGAAAATCAGATTGATGAGGATATAACCCCCTGCCAGGATCAACCCTTCGCTGAAACCGTTAAACAAAAATGCCTGAATGATCGGCGGAATAGCCGCGATAAAAGAACCAATATTGGGAATGTAATTCAGGGCGAAAGCCAGCATCCCCCACAGGAACGCAAAACGGATGCCGGTAACTGCCAGCAAAGCCCAAACTGCCAGCCCCGTCACCACACTTATCAGCGTTTTGATCACCAGATAGCGTGTCACGCTGTCCAGGGCACGCTGAATATTAGCCATTCCTTTGCCCGGGTCCTCAGACATCTGCTCCACTTTGTAGGGCAGTTGCGGGACTTCAAGCAGCATGAATGCCACGGTCATCAGCAGTAAGAACAGACCGGCCATGGCGTTGGACAAATAGCTGATTAACTTACTGACCATATTCAGCGTCGCCGCCGGATCGATGTAACTGGCCAGTTGCTCGGGAGATAACGTCAGTTCGCTTTGCGGAAACCAGGCCTCAATATCACTGAGTTTGTCGACAATAAGTCCGCGATATTGTGGCAATGTGCGGGCAAATTCATTGAGCGTCACCAGCAGTTTGGTGGTCAGAAAAACCATCATGCAAATCACCAGCGTTGCCACCAGCAAAACAGCGAGTGCCCGGGGCACCCGCCATTTTTCCAGTAAGACAATCAGCGGATTCAATACGAAAGCCAGAAACAGCGCCAGAATAAAGGGCACGATGATATCTGCAGCAGATTTAATCCCCGCGAAGATCACTACCAGCATCGCCATCATTACAACAATTTTCAGACCCTGAGTTGTCACGATCGTTTTACGCAAGCCTTTCTCTCCTGAAGCTGGCCGGATCCTTAGCGAGATTTCACCCACTCACGCAGACGCTGGATATGCAGATACAGCGCCGGAATAAACAGGATCCCCACCGTCGTGGATAGCAACATACCACTGAACACCGTAACGCCGATGATATGCCGACTCATGGCACCTGCACCGGATGCCATGACCAGCGGTAACACCCCGAGAATGAACGAGATTGCCGTCATCATTACCGCGCGGAAACGCTGTTTCGCGCCGTCCTGTGCCGCTTCGCTAACGGATGCCCCCTCTTCTCTTCTGGCTTTTGAGAATTCAACAATCAGAATGGCATTTTTCGCCGCGAGGCCGATTAACAAGACCATACCAATCTGAGCATATACGTCGTTGCTCAGCCCCGCCATGTGCAGGCCGCCGATTGCACCAAACACCGCGAAAATCACAGAAATCATCACAGCAAGAGGAATGCTCCAGCTCTCGTATTGCGCCACCAGAAACAGATACGCAAACAGCAGTGCCGCGGCATAGATAAGGATGGCCTGGCCACCAGCCTGAATTTCCTGCAATGACATGCCGGTCCATTCATAGCCGTAACCCGCAGGCAGCTTCTCGCTCAGGATATGTTCCATCTGCGCCATCGCCTCACCGGAACTGATGCCGGGTGCCGCCGAGCCGCTGATAGCCAGTGAAGGGAACTGATTATATTGCGTGATAAACGGTGCACCCAGCGACGGTGTCAGTTCAACCATCTTCGCCAGGCTAACCAGTGAGCCGTTGTTGCTGCGTACCGTGAGTGTGGATATCTGGTCTGCGCGCTGACGATCTTCCATTTCGTTTTGCATCTGCACATTGAACAGACGGTTATTGATGATGAAATCGCTGACGTTCACGCCACCAAGTGATGTCTGCAACGTACCGAAAATACGGCTGACCGGTACCTGTAACAGCGCCGCACGGTCACGATCCACACTCAGGGCGATTTCCGGCACGGAGGCACTGAAGGTAGTAAACACACGGCTCAGATTAGGATCCTGGTTAGCGGCCTGGATCAGCGCCTGTCCGGTGAGAGCCAGTTCCTGTGGCGATTGCCCCTGTAACGCCTGCAAACGTAAATCCAGCCCTGAGGCCGTACCTAATCCGGAAATCGCGGGCGGATTTATTGCCATAATCATTGCAGATGGAATACCCGCCATCGCCGGTTGCAGGCGACCAATCACCTGATCCACACTGTCGCGTTCACCCCACGGCTTGAGCAATACGATACCAAAGGCGGCGTTTGGCGAACTCCCGCCACTCAGCAGGCTGAAGCCACTGATGGCGATCACATCCTCGACCGCCGGGTCTTTTTGCATAATCTGCTGCATCTGCCCGAGCACGGCACCGGTGCGGTTTAATGACGCCCCGTCGGGTAACTGCACATTCACGAAGAAGTAGCCCTGATCTTCATCCGGCAGGAAGGATTTTGGCAAACTGCTGTAGCCCCATACACAGGCTCCGCCGATCACCAGAACCGTTACAACGCTGGTGAACACATTTTTACTGATGCCCCGTGCGGCTTTCACATAGACATCGCGAACAGCGTCCAGCCCCTGATTAAACCAGTGGAAAACACGGGCCGGCTTCGCAGGTCGCGGCTTGAGAAGGGTTGCGCACAGCGCTGGGGTCAGGGTCAGCGCGTTGATACTTGAAAGAACAACGGCCGCCGACAGAGTGACAGCAAACTGACGATACAGCGCACCGGTAATACCCGGCAGAACCGCAATGGGCACAAATACCGCCAGCAGAACCACAGTAGTGGCGATGACCGGCCCGGCAATTTGCTTCAGAGCTTTGCGGGTTGCGGCCACACGCCCGAGCGACGGATCCTCCATCATCAGGCGCTCAACGTTTTCCACCACCACGATGGCGTCATCGACCACTACCGTCAGCGCCAAAATAATGGCAAATAAGCTGAGGGTATTGGCGGAATAGCCAAAGGCATAAAGCACGGCAAACGTCCCCAGTAAAGACACCGGAATGGTCAGTGCGACGATGAATGTCGCCCGCATACTTTGCAGGAACAGATAAACAATCGACAGGACGACGGCGAAGGTCAGTACCAGTGAAACGGCAATCTCATCAAGCGTAGCACTGACAAAACGAGTCGAGTCGAATTTGATTTCATAGGTAAGATCATCCGGGAAATTGCGTGCCTGACGCGACATTTCTTCGCGCACAGCATTCGCCACATTCAGCGCATTTGCCCCCGGTGCGGGATAGACTGACAGGAAGGCAGACGGCGTCTGATTCAGTGTCGCATTCACCTGATAATCCTGCGCACCCAGTTCAATACGCGCGACATCGCGCAAACGCACCGTACCGCCATGAGCATTTTTACGCACAATAATATTGCCGAACGCTTCCGGCGAACTCAGACGCCCCGCGCCGCTGATGGTCAGGGTTTGCTGCTGCATTGACGGACTCGGTGACGCGCCAATCTGCCCGGCCGCCGCCTGCACATTCTGATTCTGAATAGCGGCGCTGATTTCCATACTGCTGACATCCAGCGCTTCCATTTTGCGCGGGTCCAGCCAGATACGCATGCTGTAGTCACGGGAACCGAAAACCCGGACATCACCTACACCATCCACACGCGCCAGCGCATCACGCAACTGAATGCTGGCAAAGTTGCTGATAAACAGCATGTCATGGGTATTTTCCGGTGAAAGGAGGCTGATGCCCATCAGAATATTAGAAGCCTGTTTGCGCACCGACACGCCCGTGTTCAGCACTTCCGGCGGAAGACGTGAGCTGACCTGTGAAATACGGTTTTGTACTTCAACAGCCGCCGTATCCGGATCCGTACCGCTGGCGAACGTAATAGTCAGCGTGTAGCTGCCGTTATTGCCGCTATTCGACGACATATACAGCATGTTACTGACACCGTTAACCTGCGCCTCAATCGGCGCGGCAACGGATTCCGCTACGTCCCGTGCACTCGCACCGGGATAAATAGCACTGACTGACACCACGGGTGGCGTGATATCCGGATATTGCTCAACCGGAATGACCTTCAGGGCGACGGCACCGATCAGCGCCGTCACCAGCGCGATGACAACCGCAAAGCGGGGTCTTTTAATAAATTGCTGGAGCATCGTTATTCCTTAACGTTTCTTCGCGGCCATATCCGGGGCATCCGTAGCAGCCCGTGCATTCACTTCCATACCTGGCCGGATCCATTGCAGGCCTTCTGTCACAACTTTTTCTCCGCCCTGCAAACCCTCAATGACGAAATAGCCGTGTCCCGTTTGTGCACCAAGACGCACCGGGCGTGCTTCCACGCGCTGTCCGTCATTCACCAGCAAGACAAAGTGCCCTGCCGCATTTTGCTGCAAAGCCTGCGCAGGCAGTACCGGCAGAGAATGTCCGGAACGCGGCTCTGCGGCCACATTCACGGTGCCCCCCGGCAGCAAACGATGGTCTGGATTTGCCACGGTCAGCCTGACCGGCAAGGTCCCTGTTTGCGCATCAATACGATTGCCGAGGGATTCCAGCACGGGCGCTTTCATATAAGGTGAACCGTCCGATAAGCGCAGAGAAAGCGTCATGTTATCGGCAGAGAAAGCGTCTTCCAGCGTGCCACTGCTGTGGCTGGCACTGAGAACATCACGTTCATTCACTGAAATCACCACACGTACCGGATCGAGTTGCACGATTTCCGTGAGTGCACCGCTGGCCGGATTCACCAGACTGCCGGTATGAAAATGGCTCACGCCGATGCGCCCTGCAATGGGCGCCGTAATGCGGGTATAGCTTAGTTGCAGTTCCTGCGTTTTTAACGCCGCCTGCGCCTGCGCGACAGCCGCACGGGCGGTATCACGGGCAGCCAGCGCGGTATCGACATCAGACTGGCTGACGGTACGCGCATCACCGAGACGCTGTATGCGGTTCAGATGGGTTTGTGCATGGCGTGCGGTAGCATTGGCGCTGTCGAGCTGGGCTTTGGCCTGAGCGACAGCCGCCTGATGCAAGGCGGGATCGATTTCATACAAGACGTCGCCGGCATTCACAAACTGCCCCTCCTCAAAGGCCCGGCGGGCGATAAATCCTTCAGTCCGGCTGGTCACATTGACGGCCTGAACAGCTTCAAGACGCCCGAGATAGGTCCGGCTGACGCCATCAGGTTGAGTGGTGATGGTCTCAGTGGTCACTGTCGGCAAAGGCTGCGCCGCCACGCGGGTCAGGGGGAATAATAATGTTGTCAGCAGCACTGGCACTGCCATAAAACGGCTCATTGCAGGAAACATATGTCACTCTCCATGTGATGTCGGATGGTGCTCTTTTAATTCAGCTAAAGCGCCCACACCGGCAAACATCAAATATTAATCTATAAAAAAATTCCTAATCAGGATTATTGAGAATTATAAATATTGTCTGATATCACAAACTGATCTCGATCACCTCGAGAATCAACCTTTAACATATTTACGTTTTATTTAAGAAACATTTAGATTGATAGCCTGAATAACAAAACTTCATGTTCACATCAAAATGACCGGCTAATGAAAAGCATCAACAAGGATTAATCACTCCTGAAATCATTATTTTTACTCAAATTTTTAGTATCAGGATTAACTTTACCTTCGATGACAAAACCTTACAGACCCCTGTCATCACTGAAACCGATATAATCAAAACCGCCGTAAGATAACAAAAGCAAAAGCACTGAAGGAAACCTTCCTGATACCATCAAAAATAATGAACAAGTTAAATTAATCGGTTAATTTGAAAATAATAGTTTGCCAATATGTTTCCAAATGTTTATTTTCCACAAACACCCTCTTCACTGAGAACATCATCTTATGCTGTGGAAAAATACACCTGCACGCTTTGGCCATATTTCAGTGTTAATTCACTGGCTCATCGCTTTGGCCGTTTATGGTTTATTTGCACTGGGATTATGGATGGTCGGATTGGGCTATTACGACACCTGGTATCACCGTGCACCGGAAATACATAAAAGTATCGGCATCCTGATTTTTGCTGCGATGGTATTCCGTCTTGCCTGGCGGTTTATTTCTCCGCCACCTAAGCCGCTGGCAAGCTACAGCGTGAAAACGCGTATTGGCGCCTGGCTGGCTCATGTTCTGCTGTTCATCGGCCTGTTCGGCATTCTGATCAGCGGTTATCTGATTTCGACGGCTGAAGGTCAGCCTGTCAGTGTCTTCGGCTGGTTTGAGATCCCTGCCACACTGTCTGGACTGGAACAACAGGCCGATATCGCGGGCACGCTGCATCTGTGGATGGCGTGGGGCATTGTGATCATCTCAGGTTTTCACGCCCTTGCCGCGCTTAAACATCATTTCATCGATCGTGACAGCACCCTGACCCGCATGCTGGGGCGCTGATCCGGCTCACGGTCAGCTCTTTACTTATGTTGTTCATATTATGGATAAACGGAGAATAACCATGTTGAAAAAGACCACTCTGGGTTTAACCCTGGCGTCGCTGTTACTGGCGGCGGGTTCGGCAACGGCAGCCAGCTACAAGATCGACAAAGAAGGTCAGCACGCTTTTATTGAATTCCGTATCAAGCATTTAGGGTACAGCTGGCTGTACGGCAGCTTTAATGATTTCGATGGCGGATTCACCTTTGATGAGAAAGATCCCGCTGCGGATAAAGTGAATGTCACGATTAACACCACCAGCGTATTCACCAATCACGCCGAACGTGACAAACATTTGCGCAGCGCTGAATTCCTGAATGTTGGCAAACATCCGCAGGCCACATTCAAATCAACATCAGTGAAGAAAGAAGGTGAAAATCTGGCAGTGACTGGCGATTTCACGCTGAACGGCGTCACCAAACCTTTAACGTTACAGGCTAAGTTGCTCGGTCAGGGCAAGGATCCATGGGGCGGTTATCGTGCAGGTTTTGAAGCGGCAGGGTCCATCGCGCTGAAGGATTATGGAATTACTACCGATCTCGGTCCGGCATCGCAGAATGTCGAGCTGATTATTTCGGTCGAGGGTGTGCAGGAGAAGTAATCCCCTTCCCTCAACGTATAAAGCCCTGAATCGCTGCCGCCATTCAGGGCTTTTTTATACACGCCGGTCAGTCGTTTTCAGGTGCCGGAATATGCATGGTGGTTTGCAATAAGCCTTTGGACTTATTGAATATTTTTATGCCATTCTCACGACCCGCGCGCAATGCACGTTGTTCTTCTACTGGCAGCTTCAGCTCTGTCATACAGATTTCGCTGCAACAGCCGTCAAATTTCGCCGCACACGTCGGGCACTGAATAAACAGCAGATGGCAGCCGTCGTTTTTGCAGTTGGTATGGTTATCGCAGGCCACACCGCACTGGTGACAGTGTGCAATCACGTCATCGGAAATACGCTCGCCCATACGCTCATCAAAGACAAAGTTTTTGCCTTTAAATTTTACCGGTAACCCCTGCTCTTTGGCACGGCGTGCATATTCGATAATACCGCCTTCCACGTGATAGACGTTTTTAAAACCGTTATGCAACATGTACGCGCTGGCTTTCTCACAGCGAATGCCGCCAGTGCAATACATCACGATTTTCTTGTCTTTATCTTCTTTAAGCATATCAACGGCCATAGGCAGTTGATCGCGGAAAGTGTCAGACGGGACTTCAATCGCATTATCAAAATGCCCCACTTCGTATTCGTAGTGGTTGCGCATATCGACAAACAATGTGTCCGGATCGTCAATCATGGCGTTGACCTGTTCGGCTTTCAGGTACTCACCCACATTTGACGGGTCGAAAGAATCATCATCAATCCCGTCCGCAACAATGCGGTCACGCACTTTGAGACGCAACACCCAGAAGGATTTACCATCATCTTCCAGCGCGACATTCAGGCGGATCTGATCCAGCGCCGGATGGCTGGAAAACAGCACGGTTTTGAACGCTTCAAACTGGCTTTGCGGCACGCTGATTTGTGCGTTAATCCCTTCTTTTGCCACGTAAATACGGCCAAATACGTTAAGGCGTGTCAGGCTGACGTACAGGGCGTCACGAAAGGCTTTTGGATCTTCGAGCTGGAAATACTTATAAAAAGAAACCGTAGTGCGGGGCTCAGTTTCAGCCAACATGCGCGCACGCAGTTCCTCATTAGAAATACGGTTATGTAACACTGGCATGGTGTACGTTCCTGTCTTTCAGGGGAATTTAACTATTGATACCGAATAGCTACTTTTGAAGCGGCAAGATTATACATTAAAGCAACAATGAGGACATCTCCCGTTGCAAATTCGTCAGGAGAAAAACACCTGCTGTACATTGCCCATTTTTGAAATGCGATAACCTATTCTTAGTTGTTATCTATTCTTGTAGTCCATCACCACGCTGAATTTTAAGGGGCATGAAACATGAGTAAGCTTTTTGAACCGATTTCCTTAGGGAAGCTGACACTCGCTAACCGCATCGTGATCGCGCCAATGTGCCAGTATTCATCCGACGAAGGGAAAGCCACGTCCTGGCATCACGCGCATCTCGGGCAGTTATCCTTTTCAGGTGCGGGTTTGCTGATCCTGGAAGCGACCGCTGTCGAGGCCGTGGGGCGTATCTCGGCTCAGGATCTGGGCTTGTGGGACGATGCAACCGAAGCGGCCATGAAGGATTTAGTGACCGGCTTACGTGAAAACAGCGATATGCCACTTGGCCTGCAACTCGGACATGCGGGACGTAAAGCGTCGTGTGCTGCGCCGTGGCAAGGCGGAGCACAAATCGCCCAGTCAGCGGGTGGCTGGCAGACGATTGCGCCTTCCGCCGTCGCCTTCACCGAAGGCACTGAGGCCCC
>NZ_JYDF01000011.1:0-26557 GCF_003263525.1 Rahnella sp. NRRL B-41462
TTCACGTTAATGGGGGCGGGCAGCAGTCTGTGCAGCAGTACGGCGCAAAGCGCTGCGTTTTTACATATCCGTACTGAACAACTGGCTGACGCCAGCGCCCTGTGGAACATCAACCGCCAGCTGAGTTTTTGTCTTGGCGTGACGCTGGTCAGCGTGATGCTGAGTGCCTGGCAGCTTTCTGTTCCGGCATTCGCCTATCCGCTGAGTTTCACCGTTGCGGCGTCCAGCGTCATTATTCCCATTATGTTGTGTCTGCGGTTACCGGGGCACGCCATTATTCAGGAACGGCTTCTACAGGAACACCAACAGGAAAAGTTATGAATCGTTTTGTGAAAGAAGTGTTTGATGCGCATGGGTTAATTCAGCGCTGGTTTTCAGACTCCGCTGCACCTGGGCAGGTTTGTGATGAACTGCTGGCGCGGTTTAGTCCGGCCTATTCGATGGTAACGATCACCGGCCACCGGCTGGATCATCCGGCATTGTGTGCTTTTTTCAGGGCGCAGCGGGGCGCGAAAAGCGGGCTGAAGATTGAGGTCGAAAAGCCGGTGGTGATTGCTGAAAGTGAAAAAGGCGCGGTAGTCGCGTATCAGGAACGCCAGCAGTTGCCCGGCCAGCCGGAAACACTGCGTTATTCGACGGTGTTATTTGTGGTGGATGCAGAAGGGAAAATTCTGTGGCGTCATTTGCATGAAACGCCCGCTGCCTGATCGCCTATAAAAAAACGGCCTTCCGTGAGGAAAGCCGTTTGAGCCTGCAAAAGTGATTACTTCGTCAGGGTTTTTCTGACTTCGCTGACGTCTTTATCCGTCACTGCCGGTGCGTTGTTGCCCCAACCCTGACGGATAAAGGTCGACAATTGCGCCGCTTCTTCGTCCGTCAGACGGCTGGCAAAGCCCGGCATCACCAGCGTGGATGGTGCACGTGCCGTTGACGGTTGCTGCGCGCCCGCCAGAATGGTGTGGATCAGCCCGGTCGGATCTTTCGCGTTCACAATCGTTGCCTGAACCAGTTGCGGGAACACGCCCGGAGCGCCTTTGCCGGTGACAAAGTGACAGGCGCCGCAGTTATCCAGATACAAACGCTCGCCTTCGCTGAGGTTTTTCGCCGCCGTCAGTCTGGCTTCGGTCGCGCTGGCTTTTTGCGTGCCCTCTGCCGGAACCGGCGGGTTACCGCCCAGGAACTTGATGTAGGCCGCGATGGCTTTGAGGTCGTCATCGGTCATGTGTGCGGTACTGTTTTCCACCACAGACGTCATTTCGCCGCCAACTGCTGCTTTGTCATTACGCCCTTTGCCCAGATAATCGGCAATTTCCTGCTCGTTCCAGTGCGCGACACCGCGCAGGGAAGGCACATCCCAGTTATTCAGGCTACCGCCCGCCAGGAAATCAGAGTCGCTGCTGTCCAGCGCTTTTTCGTTCATGCCGAAACCGCGGGGAGTATGGCAACTGCCGCAGTGCCCGAGACTTTCCACCAGATACGCACCCCGGTTTACCTGCTCAGAAGCGCCGCCGATTGGCTGGAAAGGTTTGTCAGACGCGAATGCCCAGTTCCAGAAACGCATGCCCCAGCGCTGGCTGAACGGGAAGCTCAGATCGGTCTCAGGCGGTTGTTCTGCGCTCGGTTTTACGCCCTGCATAAAGTAAACGTAGAGCGCGTGCATATCCTGATCGTTGATTTTAGCGTAATCCGGATAAGGCATTGCCGGATACAAACGGGTGCCGTCCGGCAGAACGCCTTTGCGCACTGCATCCGAGAATTGTGCTTCGCTATAACCGCCAATACCGTGGTCTTTATCCGGTGTAATGTTGGTGGAATAAATGGTGCCCAGATTGGAGTTGATCGCCAGCCCGCCTGAAAACGCCGGTTTCCCCGCCACCGTATGACAGGCGCCGCAGTCGCCCAGACGCGCCACATATTCTCCCTGTTTGATCAGCGCTGCGTTGTCGGGTTGTGTATTGGTATCCGCCTGCGCATTCGCCATAAAACCCGCACCCAGCAGCAAGGCGTTAGCGATAAATAAACTTTTGAGTTTCATCCTGTTCATCTCCGCTTATGCCTGAACCAGTGGACCAGGGTTTTTCAGGTACTGATCTTTAATCGCCTGCGCCGCCATCAGGGTGATCGCGCCGATGGTGTCCGTCGGGTTAGCCTGGAAGTTTTGCGGGAAAGCGTTACCGCCCGGCACAAATACGTTATGCACATCCCAGCTTTGCAGGAACTTGTTCAGCGCCGAGGTTTTCGGGTTATCGCCCATCACCGCGCCGCCCACGTTGTGGGTAGAGACGTATTTGGTCAGGTCAAAATGCGCGTCCATCGGCAGGAAGCTTTCGCTGTAACTGTCCGGGTTCAGCTCTTTGGTGATATTGCCCACGATGCCTTTCAGGTATTGCTGCAATTTGAGTTCGTTCTGTTTCCAGTCGAAAGTCATGCGCAGCAGCGGATAGCCATATTCATCTTTGTAATTCGGATCCAGATCCAGATAAATATCGCGGTAAGACTGGCAGGTGGTGGTGATGCTGATTTTCATCGAATGGCCGTACCATTCTTCCATGCCTTCTTTCCAGCCGGTGCCCCACGCAGGCGTGCCTTTTGGCAGCGAGGTGCTGATTGGCGTGCCGGTGGCCTGCGAACTGTGAATTTTCGCACCGCCGATAAAGCCAAGGGAAGGGCCGTCGAAGTTGCCCGGAGAGATATCGTTGAACATCTGGCCGGTGGCGCCTGCGGTGGCAAACGGATTGAAGTTTTTGTCTTTGAAGAACAGCGTCGAACCGCCGTTACTGAGGAACGCATAGTTGCGGCCAATCACGCCTTCTTCGGTGATCGGATTGTAAGGCTTGCCGATCCCGGACAGCAGCATCAGCCGCACGTTGCAGAACTGGAAGCTGCTCAGTACCACGATTTTCGCTGGCTGGAAGCACTCGTTGCCGTCTGCATCCATGTAGATCACGCCTTTGGCGGTTTTCTTATCATCATGCAGTTCGACTTTCAGCACATTGGCATGCACTTCATAAGAGAAGTTATCCATGCGTTTCAGCGCGTCCATCACCGCCGTTTGCGGCGACGCTTTCGAGTAGTTCAGGCACGGGTATTTACTGCAATAACCGCAGTAGTTACACGGCGCGATCTGGTTACCGTACGGGTTAGTCCAGGCGCGGGACACGCAGGCTGACGGGTTCGGGAACGGGTGGTAGCCCATTTTTTTGGTGACTTCAGCAAACATGCTGCTGTTGAGCGTGTCTTCCAGCGCAGGCAGCGGATACGGCTCGGAACGCGGCCCTTCGAACGGATCCCCGCCTTCCATAATCTGACCGCGCAGGTTGCCGGTTTTGCCGGACTGACCGCAGATATGCTCAAACTTAGTGTAATACGGCTCAATTTCATCCCAGGAGAAAGGGAAATCCATGATCCGCATGTCTTCCTGCAGGATGCCTGGTTTGTAGGCTTCGTCAGCGTAAGTTTTGAGTTTTAAATCGGTCGGCGTCGGGCGAATCAATACCGCCGTCCAGTGCAGACCGGAACCACCCACGCCGGTACCCGGCGCGAATGCACCCCATTTACGGGTTGGCAGGGCGGTTTCACTCATGTTGTAACGCACGGTGACAGCGGCTTCAGCCGGCGTCGCCATGACTTTATTGCGTACCGCGTACGCATATTCGTCCGCCGGTTTCGGGTAAGCAAATTCTTCGTAGCCGCGATCGCCGCCACGTTCGAGCGCACGAACGGTCAGGCCCGCCATCGCCAGCTCGATACTCATCAGCGAGCCAGCCCAGCCGAGGCCGACAACAACGACGTCGACTTCTGGTTTAGTTACTTTTGCCATCTTTAATCCTGTCAGTCATCAGAAAACGGTAATAGGGTGAGGCACTCAGGCACGCGCGCCCTGCAGGCTCACAGGCCCCAGCGGATACGGGACATTGTGCTGCTTAACCCACTCAGTGAAACTGGCGCGTGCGCCGGGGAAGCCGATGGCAATCCACGCCTTCATCCCTTTGTTCCCGCCGTAGATCGGGTCTGCCAGATAGCCGTGTTTGGTGTCTGAAAGCAGTTCGCTGAAGAATTGCGAGGCGACAAGATTTTCTTCGCCCGCATCGGCAAATTTGATGCCGTTTTTCTGCAACTGCGTCAGCACATTGTCTTTGTCCTGATCGGCCAGTTCATGGAAGGCTTTCTGATGATTTTGCTGACACCAGGCGTTCGCAATACGAATGCCGGTTTTGTAGATTTGCTGCGGACGGAACGGGATCTGATACCCCATTGTCGCCGGAGCATGCACGTTGAACGGGCCCTGCATATAGATTTCTTCGCCGAAATCGCCGTGCATTTGCTGATCGATAAAAATCGGCACATTGGTTTCGAGTGCGCCCGGTGCTTTGCCTTTGCCACCCGCAGGGATCAGGCGGTCAGCGGCGGCCATAATAAACTGCCACTCATCGGCGCTGAAAAATATCGGTTTATATTCGAGTAAATCCGGGGCAGCCATTTCTGCAGCTTGTGCCGCTGACAGCCCTTTCATCATGATGGTCCCGACAGGCAAAGCCATCAGCGACCCAAGTAAAAACTTGCGACGGGTTGTTTTTTTTTGAAGGAGCATAGAATTACGACTCTCACATGCCTGATGTTAAGTTTGGGTTAATTATTATTATTTTTTGGGTACAAATCGATAATATCACCGCTACATCTAAAATAAATGAATAAATTCCCCATGAACTATAAGGCGGGAAATGCATTAAGGAGTTCCACGGGTTTAATTTGATTTAAAGTCTCATTAAATCAATGATATATTGATTGTTTTTATTGTGAATGGCTAAGGGGGAAATAGCATTGTTTATCAAAGTATTCTTCATGATTTTGTGGGTTGAATTTAGATCAATATAATTCCGCACGGAAAGTTTCTGTTATTTGTTGTTATGAATGTTAGCTAACATTTTTAACAAATAAGAATGAGTTTCAATTGTCGGGGTTATTTATAACCGGGAAAAATATAAAGTTGAATTAATTATGCGGACAACTCACTCCCCTGCGAAGGGGAGGGTTGGGGTGGAGTATTATGGTTAAAACAAAAGCTGAAGTGTGCAAGGCGCTAAGCTGATTCCCGAATAACCAGTTTGTAACCCATATCAACAATCGGTTCATCAACCGCGATGCCTTCAATTTTATCCGCCAGCATATCTGCCGCGCGGATGCCTAAATCCCATTTTTCGACGCTGACGGTGGTAATGGCAGGGCGGTTATGGGCGGCAAAATTCAGGTCCGCGAAACCGATCACCGAGAAATCATCCGGCACGCGTAAACCCTGCGATTCGGCTTCCATGATTGCGCCCTGCGCCAGGGTGTCGGAGCTGCAAATGATGGCGTCAAAGCGGTGATCGCTGGCGAGCAGTTGGCGCAGTGCCTGGCGTCCGACTTCCATATTCGCCGGACGGGAAACAATCACTTCTTTAATGTCGTGCTCAGGAATGGCCCGCAACACGCTGATTGCCCCGTTTTTACGCACCATTGCGCGGCGATCGGAAGCACAGATAAAGCCAAAACGCCTGAAGCCTTTGCCGAGGAAATAGTCACCGATGGCATTGCCGACTTTTTCGTGCGAGAAGCCAATCAGCATGTCAATCGGTGTGGGCGTTAAATCCCAGATTTCTACTACCGGGATATTGGCGTTAAGAATGATTCTTTTCAGTTCCGACGTGTGATGAATGCCGGTCAGCACAATCCCGTCCGGTCGACGCGAAAGCAGGGTGGCGACAATATCGGTTTCATCTTCCGGCTCATAGCCGACAATACACAACAGCATGTGATAACCCCGTGCCGCCAGTTGGTCGCTGATGGCCTGCACGGTATCAACAAACATATTGTTGTTAATCTGCGGCACGACGACGGCAATGAGTTTCGTGCGGCTGGTCGCCAGACCACCGGCCAGCATATTGGGGATGTAACCGGTACTTCTCACGGCTTCCATCACGCGGGCAATGGTCGCCGGGCGCACGACTTTGGGATTGTTTAAGGCGCGGCTGACCGTCATGGGTGAAAGGCTGGCGGCCTGAGCAACATCTTCGAGCGTAGCCGTACGGGAACGGCCTTTCTGAGCATTTATTTTATTATTCAAAGCGTTGACCACTGAATTATGGCGTCAAAATAGTAATGTTTGCGCAATCATTGCCAGTTTCTCATATTGTCCCCTGCTTGGGTAAGTGTAAATGTTAACTTCTTGTTGCGTGGCCGTGCGTCTTTATCTTATTTATCCTCGCGAGTTATTTACCCAAAACGTGAAGGGAGTCATAAGGGATGGTCAAGGAGAGACAATTTCTATAAGTTCCGAATTATCGCGCCCTGAAGTGATGCCGTATACTGCTTTCAGGCAGAGACGATTCGTTATCTTCAATTTATTTGCTCTGAATACATTCTCGCAGGTGAAGGAAAAACCGTTGCCTGAGCTGCAATTTATCGGGATATGAGGGTTTTATCATGGAAAAGAAAGTCATTTATTTGTTTTGCTCCGCCGGAATGTCAACCTCGTTACTGGTTTCTAAAATGAAGGTTCAGGCTGAGAAGTATGAGGTCCCGGTCATTATCGAAGCATTTCCTGAAACACTGGCTGCAGAGAAAGGTGCGGCAGCCGATGTCGTTCTGCTTGGGCCGCAAATTGCCTATATGCTGGATGAAATTAAAAAAGTCTTGCCGGGTAAGCCGGTTGAAGTGATCGATTCTGGCCTGTACGGCAAAATTGACGGGTTAGGTGTTCTGAAAGCAGCCGTTGCTGCGATCAAAAAAGCAGCAGCGCAGTGATCTTACGTTTTTCCTTATTTTAAAATTGAACGTCTTTATATTGAAATTTTTAAGTCAAAGAGAACTCCAGTCAAAGAGCGAATTTCTTCCCCTGGCCGCCAGATGGCGGCATTAAAGGAAAATACCAATGAGCAAAGCCATTGATTCACTTGAAAAGATACTTCTTCCTTTTGCCGTTAAAATAGGTAAACAACCGCATATTAATGCCATTAAAAATGGCTTCATAAAACTCATGCCGCTGACCCTCGCGGGTGCCATGTTCGTTTTAATTAATAACGTATTCCTGAACTTTGGTGCCGGTTCTTTCTTTTATTCTTTAGGCGTGCGCTTAGACCCGTCAACTATCGATACGCTGGCTGGTCTGAAAACCATCGGTATTAATGTTTATAACGGTACGCTCGGTATTATGTCGCTGATGGCGACGTTCTTTATTGGCATGGCATTAGCGGAAGAACGTAAAGTTGATTCCCTCTCCGCCGGTTTATTAGCCGTTGCAGCCTTTATGACCGTGACGCCATACAGCGTCGGTGAAGCTTATGCGGTGGGCGCAAACTGGTTAGGTGGCGCGAATATTATTTCCGGTATGGTAATAGGTCTGGTTGTCGCAGAAATGTTTACCTTTGTGATTCGCCGCAACTGGGTCATTACCTTGCCGGCGAGTGTGCCGTCTTCGGTTTCACGATCCTTCTCCGCGTTAATTCCGGGCTTTATTATTCTGTTTATCTTCGGGGTTATTTCCTGGTTACTCGGATTATATGGCCACAACTTCCACCAGATTATTATGGATTCAATTTCCAAACCTCTGGCGGCAATGGGCAGCGTGGTTGGCTGGGCGTACGTGATTTTCAACTCACTGCTGTGGTTCTTTGGTGTACACGGATCTCTGGCGCTGACCGCGCTCGACAACGGCATCATGACCCCGTGGGCGCTTGAAAATATCGCGCTGTACACCGAATACGGTTCCGTGAGTGCCGCGATTGATGCAGGGAAAACCTTCCACTTCTGGGCCAAACCGATGCTGGATTCCTACATCATGCTGGGCGGTTCCGGTGCAACCCTCGGGCTTATCATCGCCATCTTTATCGCCTCACGCCGTGCCGATCATCGTCAGGTGGCAAAGCTGGCATTGCCGTCAGGTATCTTCCAGATTAACGAGCCCATCCTGTTTGGTCTGCCGATTATCATGAACCCGGTGATGTTTATCCCCTTCGTGCTGGTCCAGCCGATTCTGGCCGCCATCACGATCGCCGCGTACAGCATGGGTATCATTCCTCCGGTCACTAACCTGGCGCCGTGGACCATGCCGACCGGGCTTGGCGCTTTCTTTAACAGTAACGGCAGCATCGCGGCACTGCTCGTCGCATTGTTCAATCTCGGTATCGCCACGCTGGTGTACATGCCATTCGTGATCTTGTCTAACAAGGCGCAGGCGATTATTGAAGAAGAAGAAAGCGAAGAAGACATTGCCGCTTCACTGAAATTTTAATCTGAACGGAGGGCGGGCAGAGGCCTATCTTCCCGCCGTTATCCGGCCAATCATGGAGAGACAGAGATGATGGATTTAGACAGCATTGTTGAAACTGAAACTGAAACTGAAACTGAAACTGAAAGCGAAATGCAGGATCTCGAAGAAGTGGTGATGGGGTTGATCATCAACTCCGGACAAGCACGCAGCCTGGCTTACGCGGCGCTCAAAAAAGCCAAAGAAGGTGATTTTGAGCAGGCGCGTTCGGTGATGGCGCAGTCAAAAATGGCGCTGAATGAAGCGCATCTGGTGCAGACTAAACTGATTGAAGGCGATCAGGGCGAAGGAAAAACCAAAGTCAGCCTGGTGCTGGTTCATGCACAAGATCACCTGATGACGTCAATGCTGGCCCGCGAACTGATTGCGGAACTCATTGAGCTTCATGAAAAAATAAAATAACGTAGGGAGCCATAATGCAGCCACCGGTACTGAGCATGGAAATCAAGACAGCGCGCGAAAATCAACTCTTCGACGGTCAGAATTTCCACATGTTCATCTACAACAAAGTAGAAAGCATTTCCGGGCTGCATGAACATGATTACTACGAATTTACAGTGGTGCTGACCGGCCGGTATTACCAGAACGTCAATGGTAAACGGGTGTTGTTAGAACGCGGCGATTTTGTCTTTATCCCTCTGGGTTCCCATCACCAAAGTTTCTATGAATTCGGTGCGACGCGGATATTAAATGTCGGGATCAGCAAAGCGTTCTTCGAGCAACACTATTTATCTTTACTGCCATCCCGTTTTGTGGCGTCACAGGTTTATCAGATCAAGACTGAATTTCTGGCTTATATAGAATCTGTGATCGCTTCTCTTAATTTCAGGAACGGGGAATTTAATGAGTTTCTGGAAATGGTGACGTTTTATATTGTGAACCGTTTACGCCATCACAGAGAATCAGAAATCACGACAGATGCGCCAGGCTGGCTTAAAAATACCATCGAAAAGATGCACGACAAAACGCAGTTTAGTGACAAAGCATTAACGAATATGGTGGCCCTTTCCGGCAAATCACAGGAATATCTCAGCCGTGCCACGCAGCGACATTATGGCAAAACACCGATGCAGATTATTAATGAAATCCGTATTGATTTTGCCAAGAAACAGCTGGAGATCACCAATTATTCGGTCACGGACATCGCGTTTGAATCCGGTTACAGCAGCCCGAGTATGTTTATTAAAAACTTTAAAAAGCTAACTTCTTTTACCCCCAATCATTACCGAAAGAAGTTATGCAGTATTAATTAAACCGAATCATTTATTTCTCTGTTTAAATTTGCAGTGCATTATTATTGCACGGGAGTTCCTATGCGTAAAAAACTGAAAGTCGTCACAATTGGTGGCGGAAGTAGTTATACCCCGGAATTACTGGAAGGCTTTATTAAACGCTACGATGAATTGCCTATTACCGAGTTATGGCTGGTCGATGTGGAAGCCGGAAAAGAGAAACAGGATATTATTTTCAATCTTTGCCAGCGTATGGTCGAACGTGCAGGTGTGCCGATTGTAATGCATAAAACGCTGGATCGCCGCGAAGCCTTGGTGGATGCCGATTTTGTCACCACGCAACTGCGTGTTGGCCAGCTCAAAGCACGCGAACTGGACGAACGTATTCCGCTCAGCCACGGTTATCTCGGGCAGGAAACCAACGGCGCTGGTGGCTTGTTCAAAGGCTTGCGTACCATTCCGGTGATTTTTGACATCATTAAAGATGTCGAAGAGATCTGCCCGGACGCCTGGGTGATTAACTTCACCAACCCGGCCGGAATGGTAACGGAAGCGGTATTCCGGCACACCAGATTCAAGAAATTCATCGGCGTGTGTAACATCCCGGTTGGCATGAAAATGTTCATTCAGGATGTGCTGCAACTGACCCCGCAGGACGATTTATCCATCGACCTGTTTGGCCTGAACCACATGGTGTTCATTAAAGATGTTCTGGTCAACGGCGAATCACGTTTCGCCGAACTGCTCGACGGCGTCGCGTCCGGCACGCTGACCGCCGGTTCGGTGAAAAACATCTTTGATTTACCGTTCAGCGAAGGCCTGATCCGCTCCCTGAATTTGCTGCCATGTTCTTATCTGCTGTATTACTTTAAGCAGAAAGAGATGCTGGCGATTGAGATGGGGGAATTCTACAAAGGCGGTGCACGCGCCACGGTGGTACAGAAGGTTGAAAAGCAGCTGTTCGATCTGTACAAAAACCCTGATCTGAACGTCAAACCGAAAGAACTGGAATTGCGCGGCGGGGCCTATTATTCCGATGCCGCCTGCGAAGTGATCAGCGCAATTTACAACGACAAACAAACCGAGCAGTACGTCAATTTCCCGCATAACGGCCATATTGATAACATCCCGTCTGACTGGGCGGTGGAAATGACGTGCACCATCGGGCGTGACGGCGCAAAACCACACCCGCGTATCACGCATTTCGACGAAAAAGTGCTTGGCCTGATATACACCATCAAAGGCTTTGAGATTGCCGCCAGCAATGCCGCACTGAGCGGTGAATTCAATGATGTTCTGCTGGCGATGAACCTCAGCCCGCTGATCCATTCCGATAAAGATGCTGAGATACTGGCGCGCGAAATGTTGCTGGCACATGAAAAACTACTGCCAAATTTTGCTAACACCATTGCTGCGCTGAAATAAACCCACGGCCTTCCCTGAAAAGGGGAGGCGTTCAACCGGGACATTTATGGATAAATTACTGATAGTGAACGCCGATGATTTCGGGCTTTGTAAAGCGCAAAACTACGGGATCATCGACGCATTCAACCACGGTGTGGTGCGGTCGACGACGGCGATGGTGAATATGGCCGCTGCAGAACATGCCGCGGTGCTCAGCAAAGAAAATCCTGATCTTGCCGTCGGCATGCATTTCGTGCTGACGCTCGGACGTCCCTTGTCATCCATGCCGGAGCTGGCCCGCGACGGTGAACTGGGAAAATGGATTTGGGAAATGGCAGAGCAGGGCACGTTACCGCTTGATGAAATCGCGCAGGAACTGCAATGCCAGTTCGGGCGTTTTGTGGCTCTGTTTGGCCGTTTGCCGACACATCTCGACAGTCATCATCATGTGCATATGTTCCCGCAGATTTTCCCGATCGTGGAAGCGTTCGCGAAAGATCAGGGCATTCCTGTACGCATCGATCGTGACGAGATCCGCCGGGGCAACATTGCGCTGTGTGGCGCGAAGAGTACCGACGGTTTCGACAGCAGTTTCTACGGAGAGACGGTTTCAGAAGCCCTGTTTGTGCAAACGCTGGACAACGCCACGCAGCGCGGTGACCGCTCGGTGGAAATCATGACCCATCCGGCGTTTATCGATAACACCCTTCTGGCGAGCAAA
Organism: Rahnella sp. NRRL B-41462; assembly: GCF_003263525.1. Taxonomy (NCBI): domain Bacteria; kingdom Pseudomonadati; phylum Pseudomonadota; class Gammaproteobacteria; order Enterobacterales; family Yersiniaceae; genus Rahnella; species Rahnella sp. NRRL B-41462. The sequence goes on from NZ_JYDF01000011.1 coordinate 11,663, forward strand.
TATTGCTATCCGCGCCTGGCGGAGCTGGATGTACTGACGTCGGCCTCGCTCAAAACTGCGATAACTGAACGCGGATTCCGGCTGGGATCGTTTAAGGATTTATAAGCCGTCATACGTAAAGCCCGCCGCTGGCATGACGCCTGCGGCGGGCTTTTTATTGGCGTCAGCCGGGCCCCTCACTTCCTGCCGCCAGCAGCGGTACCAGAATGTCGCTAACGGGCGTAGGAATACCCCGCGCGAGACCGTAACGCTGTATGACACCGTTGCGTATATCCCATTCCAGCGGGCGGTTAGCCTGGCGGTCGGCGAGAATAGAAGTGCCCAGGTCCGCGGGCGCACGATGAAAACCGTCAACGATCTCTTGCGGAACGTTATCGCTGAGTACCGCACCTTCCGCACGCGCGACAGTCAGACACTCACGCAGATAAGCCAGTGCCAGTTGCGTGATATCCCCGCGTGAGAACATTCCGGCACGGCGGTTAGAGAGAACCATCAGACCCGCGACCGCATTTTGCAGCAATTTGCGCCATGCGATCGTGAGGAAATCGGATGATAATTCAACCGTACAACGTGTGCCGCTGAGCGCATCAGCGATCCGTTTTGCCTGCGGCACATCCGGCAGCGTAAGACGCGGTTTTGCGCGCAGCCGGACAGAGGCATCCGGCTCACGTTGTGCTGGAAACCAAACAACGGAAGGCAGTACTGTTGCTCCGTTGACGTAGGGTTCCAGCGAGGTTTTCTGTTCGACGCCGTTTTGCAGTGCACAGACAACGGTATTTTTATCGCACAATGCGGTAAGCCAGCCGGCGCTGTCAGCCACCTGTGTGGTTTTCACCGCAACAAAAACCAGATCACACGGAGAGTGGACCTTAGACGGATTGATTAATACCGGGCCTGGCACCACCACCTCGCCGTCATCATGACGCAGAATTAATTGCGGATGCGCAGTGCGCCCGCAAAGCAGCGGCGTGCGGTTAACTTCATGCAGTGCTGCAGCGATGGTCGTACCAATCGCACCGGGACCTATCAGAGCAATAGCAGGGCGGTCAGACATCTCGAGTTCTCCTGATTTGATTAACCTATCAACAGTGTGCCGGTAGCAATTACCGCACACGCCAGCATTTTTCTCAGTGTCAGTGTTTCACCAAGAAACAGATAACCCAGAACGGCGGCAAACAGCACACTGGTTTCGCGCAGCGCGGAGACGGCGCCCATGGGTGCGGCCACCATGGCATAAATGATCATGCCGTAAGCCAGCAGCGACACCACACCCCCTGCCGCCGCACTGAGTAAACCGGGCCGCAGCGCAGTAAACTTTTCGTGTCGCGCAGGGCGATATAAAGCGCTGGCATCAGTACTCCCCATAACATCGCTCATCCACACGGTATAGGAAAACGAATTGCCGGAGACACGCACGCCAATACCATCCACTACGCTGTATGCCGCGATAAAAGCGCCGGTGGCCAGGGGATATTTCAGGCCCGGTATCGCCAGTTTACGGCTTCTCATGGCAAGCATCAGAATACCGCCAGAAATTAGCGCGATGCCGACAAGGGTGTTGAAGGCGATCTTTTCCCCGGCGAACAGGGCCGCGCCACAGGTCACCATCAGCGGCGAAGAACCGCGCGCAATCGGGTAGGTTTGCCCGAGATCACCGCTTTGATAACTGCGTATTAAACACAGGTTGTAACCGACATGCAGCAGGGCCGATAACACCGCATACTTCGCGCTCGCGAAGTCAGGAAGTGGCAGAAACAGCGCGATAACCCCGCAGGTAACGGCAATCGTCACGCACATGATGGTCATCGACCACAACCGGTCAGTTCCGCTGCGTAATAAGGCGTTCCAGCTGGCATGCAGCAGGGCGGCGAATAAGGTCAGAAAAATAATATGAGCGGGCATGTACTGATGCTAAACAGCCTGTGCCCGGATTAACAGTGAAGTGTTGTCATCGTGGTATGAGTAATAACTCATACTTCAACGGTAACTGTGCTGCGCCTGCTGTGATTCGGCCAGCAGCCAGTTACGGAATTTCAGGATGTGCGGCTGTGTCTCGATGCCTTCCGGACAGACAAAGTAATAGGCGGCCGGAGAGGGGAAAACGACGTCAAAGAGCCTGACCAGACTGCCATCATGGATTTCTTTTTCAACGTGGCCGCTGCGCGCTAATGCAATGCCCTGACCCAGTAACGCGGCTTCGATCGTCATATTTGTGTCGGCGAAGCGCACGCTTTCGTGCAGTACATCAGTATTCACGCCGACCTGCTTAAACCAGGCATCCCATTTCGGTACCAGATCAGCCCCGTCACGCGTCAGCAGCGGAAAACGCAGCAGTTCAGCAGGTTCAGCGGGTATACCAAAACCGGCTAAGAACGCGGGGCTGGCAACGGGAAATAATTGTTCGCGAAACATAAACTCTGTATGCAGCGCCGCATAATTACCGTGTCCGAAACGGATCGCTACATCGGAATCTGCACTGGCGAAGTTAATGGCTTTATCGGTACTTTCCAGCGAGACCAGAATTTCCGGATGCAAACGTGCTAATTCCGGCAGGCGCGGTAACAGCCACTTTAACGCGAAAGAATAGGTGGTGCTGACACGCAGTCGCACCCGTCCTTTTTGTTCACGCAGATCGGCAAGTGTCGTTTCAAGCTTACTAAAGAATTCCCGTACCAGAGGGGCAAGCGCTGCACCGGCAGGCGTCAGGCTCAGTGTTTTACCACGCTGAAAAAGCTGCAGGCCCCAGCTATCTTCCAGTTTTTTCAACTGATGGCTGACCGCACTTTGTGTAATAAACAACTCCTCTGCGGCTGAGGTAAACGTCGTGTGGCGGGTGGCGACTTCAAAGGCGCGAAGTGTGGCTGTAGGGGGAAGGTCACGCATCATTCAGTTCCTGTTAATGAGCTAATGCTCATAACAGGGTATGCCGGAGCGTGTGCAAAAGATACGGTGACAGAAAAAAATGGCCTGCAATGCAGGCCATTTTCATGTCGTTCTCAACGGGTCAGAACGAGAAGCACGAACATCCTAACGCACCCCAGAAAGCGTTGTCATCGGACACCGGGACATCAGAACCACGGGCAATATTATGGCTGTGTTTATGCACGCCACACGGGCCGACGCACTGATGCCCCTGACGAACCAGCCCGACACGCGCTGCACCCTGTGGCGGCGCAGAGCGGTAATGCCCAGGCACTGTGGTGACCGGCGACCAGTCCGGCAGCACCGGGATGGCTGGCGGCGCGAGCGGCGAGAAACTGCCTGCCGCGTAAACCACTTTGCCATCGACCACGGTCATCACCGATTCGATGCCCTTGATACGTTCTTCCTGCACGCTGAAGAAATCTTCGGAAAGAACGGCCAGATCGGCCAGTTGCCCGACTCTGATCTGACCTTTCTTGCCCTGTTCGCTGGAGAACCAGGAACTGCCCTGCGTCCACAGCATCAGCGCGGTTTCGCGGTCAATACGGGCGGCGTCGTCATACATCGCCATGCCGCCGACGGTGCGACCGGAAACCAGCCAGTACAGTGCCGTCCATGGGTTATAACTGGCAACACGGGTCGCGTCGGTGCCCAACCCGACCGGCACGCCTGCGGACAACATTTTCGCCACCGGCGGCGTATGTTTAGTGGCCTCGATACCGTAGCGTTCAGCGAAGTATTCTCCCTGGAATGCCATACGGTGCTGTACCGCAATGCCGCCGCCCAGCGCTTTGACGCGCTCAATGTTGCGTTCGGTGATGGTTTCCGCATGGTCAAAGAACCAGTGCAGCCCGTTGAACGGAATATCGCTGTTCACTTTCTCAAAGACATCCAGCATCCGGCTGATCGACTCGTCATACGTGGCATGCAGGCGGAACGGCCAGCGGTGCTCCACCAGATGACGCACCACGCGTTCAAGTTCGACCTCCGTTCCCGGCGGTAAATCCGGACGCGGTTGCAGGAAATCTTCAAAGTCTGCGGCTGAAAATACCAGCATTTCGCCTGCGCCGTTATGACGGTAGAAATCAGTGCCCTGGCCAGGTTTGAGCATGTCGGTCCACAGCTCGAAATCTTCCAGTTCATGTTGCGGACGCTGGGTAAACAGGTTGTAAGCAATACGTACCGTCAGTTGATTTTTCTGATGAAGCTCATCGATGATCTGATAATCCTCAGGGTAATTCTGGAAGCCGCCGCCTGCATCAATCGCGCTGGTGAGGCCGAGACGGTTCAGCTCACGCATAAACTGGCGGGTGGAGTTCACCTGCTGTTCCAGCGGCAGTTTCGGTCCTTTCGCCAGCGTAGAATATAAGATCATCGCGTTTGGCTTGGCGATCAGCATACCGGTCGGATTACCATTGCTGTCACGCTGAATTTCACCGCCTGGCGGATTGGGGGTGTCTTTGGTGTAGCCGACCACTTTGAGCGCGGCGCGGTTGAGCAATGCGCGGTCATATAAATGCAGGATAAACACTGGCGTATCGGGTGCGGCCTGATTAATTTCATCCAGCGTCGGCATGCGGCGTTCGGCAAACTGAAATTCAGTCCAGCCTCCTACCACGCGCACCCACTGCGGGCTTGGTGTCCGCAGCGCCTGTTCTTTCAGCATCCGCAGGGCATCGGCCAGTGAAGGCACGCCTTCCCAGCGCAATTCCAGGTTGTAATTCAGACCGCCACGGATCAGATGCAGGTGCGAGTCGTTCAGGCCCGGAATGGCGGTGTGTCCGTGCAAATCCACCACCTGCGTCTGCGCATCAGCAAACTGCATCACTTCATTTTCGGTACCGACAGCCAGGAATTTACCGTCTTTGATTGCGACAGCATTTGCCAGCGGTTTTTCTCTGTCAACGGTGTGGAATTTGCCGTTAAGCAGGATCAGTGAAGCAACATTATTTATTGAATTCATTGGAAAATCTCCTGTTATTGCGCGGAAGCGCGCGTCAGCCATGAATGGAACACTCGTGTAACGATTGGCATCCAGAGGAAAACCACCAGCCCTACGACCGTGGCGTCATTGAGTAAATGACCGCCTTCGGTGCCTTTAAGCTGTGGCAAAAACTGCCCCCAAAACCAGGGCACAATATGAGTCGATGGATAAATTACCCCCAATGTCAGCAGATACTGTTTCCAGCGGGCGGGCGGGCGGACATTCGCACTTGGCGGGGTGAACCAGAATTCGGCACCGGGACGCACCTCGGTGCTGTCGTTTTGCAACAACAGCGGGCTGACTTCCGCCACCAGTTGTTTACGCAGATCCGAGTTGTGCCATGCATTAAGATTTTCCAGCGTGTCGAAACGCACCAGAATGGTATAAGCATCGCCGCTGCGGCTCGGGCGGATGACGTTGACGCCAAGATGCCCCGGGAAGGTACTGGCCTGTGGCATAATTTTATTCAGCCAGGCTTCATATTGCGCTTCGCTGGCTGGCGCAATCTTATGGGTAATGACGAGCGTGACATGTTGCTTGTGGGTCTGGGACGGGGACATACATCACCTCAGCTGATTAAAATAAAAGGTTTTATCGAATCAATGAAATGATGTTAGTCGGTGGATAGAGTCAATGATAGGTGAGAATTTTTGGGGACTTGTTAAGTTTTTTTGTTAATTACTCTGCACCTACGATACGCAGGCTACGCTGTTTCATAACGCGATGCAGATTCGACTCCAGCCAGTCTGCAAGTCCGGCAACCTGATCTTTTACTTCGATGCCGAGGGGGGTCAGAGAATATTCCACATGCGGCGGCACCACCGGATAAGAACGGCGGTCGATGAAACCGTCTTCTTCGAGGGACTGTAAAGTCTGCGCCAGCATTTTTTCGCTGACACCGCCGACTTTGCGGCGCAGTTCGCTAAAGCGCAATGTGTTATCGCTGAGCGCGATCAGGATCAGTAATCCCCAGCGGCTGGTGATGTGACGCAGGATTTCGCGCGACGGGCAGTTGGGATTCAGGACTTCGCCCCGGCGGATTTGTTCTGACAGTGGCAAACGTTCAGCGGGTTGCTCAGAGGAAATTATTTTCATACTAACCTTAGGGTACGTACTTACGAAAAGTTAGTGTATCGCATAGGATGTGTTGACGGCGACATTTTTAGCGCCTTGAAAGCATAAATCATCTGTCGAATACTTTTTGGAGAAACCATTATGATCGCAATTACCGGTGCTACCGGCCAGTTAGGCCGCCTCGTTATTGCTGCACTTCTGAAAAAAGTGCCTGCTGATCAGATTATTGCCGCGGTGCGTAATCCGCAAAAAGCTCAGGATCTGGCAGATCTGGGTATTGACGTGCGTCAGGCCGATTACAGCCAGCCCGCCACACTGGATTCTGCGTTTAAAGGCGTCGAAAAACTGCTGCTGATTTCTTCCAGTGAAGTCGGTCAGCGCGAAGCACAACATAACGCGGTCATCGACGCAGCAAAACGTGCAGGCGTGAAACTGCTGGCATACACCAGCCTGCTTCATGCAGACGAAAGTCCGCTGGGACTGGGTGTTGAACACCGTGCGACCGAAAAAGCATTAAGCGAATCCGCCATTCCATTCGTGCTGTTGCGTAACGGCTGGTACACCGAAAACTATGCGGCGAGTATCGCCCCGGCGCTGGCGCATAACGCGTTTATTGGTTCAGTCGGTGAAGGAAAAATCTCTTCCGCTGCGCGCCAGGATTATGCTGAGGCCGCGGCGGCAGTACTGACGCAGGAAAATCAGGCCGGTAAAATCTACGAACTGGCCGGGGATGAAGCCTACACGCTGGCGGAATTCACTGCTGAAATTGCCCGTCAGTCCGGTAAAAAAGTTGATTATATCAACCTGCCGGAGGCGGAATTTGCCAAAGCGCTGCTTGGTGCCGGTTTACCGGAAGGTCTGGCGAATATGCTGGCAGATTCTGATGCAGGTGCAGAGAAAGGGGGCTTGTTTGATGATTCTCATACATTGAGCAAACTGATTGGTCGTCCGACCACGCCGGCTAAAGATGTGATCGCCGCGACACTGAAATCGCTTTAACAAAACAGTTATTGCGCTCCGGCCTGTTAACATCATCTTTAACAGGCCGGTAATATTTTTTAAATCACATCGTCCTGCGTGGAAAGTAACACCAGTTCCAGTAAGTTACGGCAACCTTGCTGATTACTGATGTTGGTCTCCTGTTCCAGATGGCGCACCAGACCTTCAATGATGGCCTTATTACTCACCGGATAGTGGCTGGAGAGAAGTCCTGAAACAATAGTCCCGAGGATCTCAACTTCGCTTAATGTCGGCGTTTCCCGCACATTTAAATAATCACTGATTTCTGTAACTGTTTGTTCTGCTTCGATTTGCATGTAGACCTCCTTAAACTTTTCAGCGGATTCGTCTCACGTGAAAAGTGCCTATTGCCAGTCAGAAAAGAGAGTATTGTGAAGTTTTTCTTCACAATTTCCGGCCCTGACTCATCTGATCGTTGTGTTGTGCATCACGAAAACCCCAGCCATGAAAAAAACCTTTGGAAGAAGGGAAATCCAATTTTTCTTCCAAAGGTCAGGCTGAATACGCCCGTAAAAGACGGACTAATGATGAAGCAGGGGTAACAGAAAGTTATACAAAGATTGCCAATCTGTACAGGTATGGCTGCAAGATATTTTAGATTTTGTTGCTAGCAATCGAAAAAAAGCACAAATAGTTCATCCATTCGCAGCGGCAATACATTCACACGACAACTAAGTTCTGTGCGTAATGGTTGCGGGCGTTAATTCATGTGCTTGTACAAGTGAAATATGTTGCGGCATAATATGCGCCCTTTTTTCAGGCCAGATGCAACATCCGGCAGCGGATAAGGATCATGTGGTGAAAATCAATGTTATTGGTACCAGCGGAAGCGGGAAATCAACGCTTGCGCGCAACATTTCTCAGAAACTGAATATTCCTTATATTGAACTGGATGCGCTGTTCTGGAAGCCGGACTGGCAGGGCACACCGGATGAAGAATTTTTTGCCCGTCTGACAGAAAAACTGGCGGCCAGTGACGGCTGGGTGATTGACGGAAATTACAAACGTACTCAGGCCGTAAAATGGCGCGAAATCGATATGATCGTGTGGGTGGATTATTCGTTCGGGCGCACGTTATATCAGGCGGTGAAACGCGCCGCCACGCGGGCATGGGCACAAAAGGAAATCTGGGCGGGAACGGGGAATCGCGAATCGTTTCGTAAAAGCTTCTTCAGCCGGGATTCAATTATTCTGTGGACGCTGAAAACTTACGCGAAAAATCGTCGCCAGTATCAGGCTTTGTTTAACGATCCTGACTGGCAGCATGTCCGCTTTGTGCGCCTCAGATCACCCCAGCAGACTCAGGTTTTCCTGCGTGATCTGGCCCAGTTGTAACACCATCCACGGGCTGAATGCCCAGGGTGTTGCCCGAACGCTGTTCAGCAAATCTTCCGGCTTAACCCACTGATAATCCATGACTTCAGAAGCACGCGGTACGGGGAGCTGGCGGGTGAAAGCGGCAAATATCGGGCAAAACTCGTTTTCGACAATCCCGGATGCATCGGTGGCACGATACTGAAATTCGTCAACCAGCGACGTGATTTGCTCCACGGATAAACCCAGTTCGTACTGACAGCGACGGCAAACTGCCGCCCGCAGGGATTCACCCGGCAGCGGGTGTCCGCAGACAGAATTGGTCCAGACGCCGGGCCAGGCCACTTTGCTCAGGGCGCGTCGTGTCAGCAGGATTTCGCCGCGATCGTTGTGAATATAGCAGGAAAATGCAAGATGTAAGGGTGTCTGGCCGGTATGCACCAGCGCTTTGTCCATGGTGCCCGCCGGTTGATTTTTACCATCAAGTAATACGACTTCTTCAATCATAAAAACTCCCGTTAGTCCTCCATCATAGACCCTGTATAACCTCCTTCCAACCGTTCACTCTCCGTTGACATCCATCCCCTGATGCGGCCTGAGTCAGACATCCTGATCGATGGCGGTGGTTTCGAGGGACGACAATAATTTTCGGTGTTGTTACGCATAGCTTCAACGATGCCACTACGGATGAGTTTGATGATCTTCCGTGCATGTAAAAAACCCGGCATTTAGCCGTCTTATTCCATCCTGAGTTATACCAATCTATACATCCTGGTTATTCACCATAAGCGGTCCTTCCATGCATCACTGTATTGAATACCAGCCCGGCTTGCCGCCGGGCTTTGATTACTCTTTCTTTCTCAGTAAAAAGGCGACAAGCCAGATCAGTGAAATGTTCAACAGGAATGAAGTCAGATGGATAAAGGTCATAAAGATATTTGCCCATGATTGTTCTGTTATAAAACCTGTTTTTTCTGTCAAAAGTGAGTACGCGATATTTTCGGGTATTAAGGCGAAAATGGTGACGAGTATTACGACAAAAGACGCCGAGCCAGCCATCCAGATCAGAATATATTGGTATGGTTTCATTAGTACACCTGCACTGTGCCAAACGCTTTCATTGTTGGGCTAACCATCGTGGTTGGTGTCTTGAGTAATGCTTCTCGAAGGATATCGAAGTGTGACTTACTGGTAAATGTTATGCAGCCGTTACTTGTCCCCTGATATCCAGCCGGATGTAATCTGAAATTTCCACGTTCGACATCCTCAATGAAAGTCGTGTCATCAATCAAGCTATCATCGCGAAATAATGCAAACCACGCTGCATGATCTGAACCGCTGACAATTGACTTAAGCCAATCACGCTGCTTGTACATTAAACCCCCCACAGGGCGGGATACGATGTAGTACCTGCCTGGTGGTAGTGGTCCTATGTTTTTGACCGCTGTCTGTTCAGGATCGTTGCGCTGTGCGGGATTGCCTGAGTATGCAGGGAAAAAACCAATTCCCGGGCAACTTAGCGTTGATATACCCGCTCCGTTTAACCGAAACATGCACTTGATCATCTGTCATTCCACGCATCTGAAAAAATGATATTCCCATCGCAATGTTTCCACGTGATCCGCTCGTAACGCAGTGAAATTGACTCAAGATGGTTATGTTTATCAGTGGCAGGGTTTTTGCAATCATGCATTAGCGGGCAAACAGAAACGACCTTTACATTTTCCATCAGCATATTGAAATATTCAGCTTCCTGACCAGCATCGTTGATCCTGTACCACCTTATCTCCGCAGATTTTAAGGTTTGGCCTTTTGCTACGGCCTTGTAAAGGTAGGGCGAAGAGCTATCGAATTCTTTTTCAAAAGTCAGCGCGGAATGTACACGAGTACCGGTGATCTTGCCTGTGTTGTTGTCAGTAGGTAAAAACAAGCCGTGCCCAAATCCTTGAACCTCGATACTCCCCTCACGCCCATTCACATCGACAGATCCTTTGATGTCAGCGCCGCCGTCATCTTTAAGCCATAGGTAAGCGGGTATTGCCATTTTGATAAGTCCCTTTTGAAATTGAGGGTATAAGTTATGCCCATCAATCGCCGAAAACAATTAGCGAATATCGTAATAAGTTGATTTTCAGAGGTTTATTATCAGTGAGCGTTCACCTGGGGTAAGGCGCTGAATACAGATTAATGACTGGAATTATGGAACGAAGTGGGCCTTCACCTCATCAAGCCGCAAGGCTTTACGGCAAAGTTATACTGAATCCTCTGTCATAGACTTCAGCAGGCGGACTAAATGCTGTTGATCGTCTGGAGAAAGTCTTGCCAGAAATTCAGTATCTACCTGCTGACCGACCGGCTGGGTTTTCGCGAGAACCGTTTTCCCCTCCGCCGTCAGCGTAATAAAACGCCGGCGTTTATCTGCCGGATCGGCTTCACGGACCAGCAACCCGCGCGTTTCAAGGCGCGCCAGCATTTCCGCCAGTGTCGCTTTGCTGCTGACGGCGACATCCGTGAGCAGCACCTGCTCAATGCCGGGATTTTCAGCGACAGAGCGCAACACCGCATATTGCGGTTTGGTCAGTTCCGGGATGCACTGCTGCCATCTCGCGGTGTGTTGCTGGAAAACCTTGCGCATTAAGTGAAAGGCTTCCTGTCTCAATTCTGTGCTCATCGTCCGATCCCGATTTTCTTATTGGTCTGCCTCTATCTTAGCAATCTCTGAAGCGCGAACGCCACCGGCCGTATCGGCGAAGGCGCCCCGCGCTGTATTTCGATAATGTGGAAGGATTTACTGATGCGCGCATTGCGCTCAATACACTTTAAAGTCAAAACCGTGGGTTGCCACCCACACTGGCCTCAAGGGGCGCCTATCGCCGCACCCCTTGAGGCCAGTGTCGGCGGCTAGCCCACGACCTTGACCTTGAAGCCTGTGTGGGTGGCAACCCACGGTCCTGACTCAAAGGCCAGGTCAAAGGACTGCAAGATCCTTTCCCCTCCTCATGTTACCGGTATCACACAAATCAAAAATCATAAGAAATTTATAACATCTCGTAATTGTGACTCGCTTTTAACCATTCTATAACAAGTCCTCGGGCCACGGACGGACTGACTTTTTTGTGTTTAACCTACAAAAGGCAGGACGAAAAATGACTGCGAAGTTATCCGTAAAAGAAAAAGTGAGTTACGGTCTGGGGGATATGGCGAGCCATATTGGTCTGGATAATGTGATTATATTTTTGACGTTTTATTACACCGATGTTGTGGGATTACCGGCAGTCTTTGTCGGGACAATGTTTCTTGTTGCACGCGTCGCTGATGCGATTGTGGATCCGGCGATGGGGCTGATCGCTGACCGGACACAAACCCGGTTTGGTAAATTCCGGCCTTATATTCTCTGGCTGGCGTTACCTTTCGGGGCAAGCTGTTTACTGGTTTACGCGGTGCCGGAATCTCTGACGCTGGGCGGTAAAATGGTGTACGCCAGCGTCACTTATTGCGTGATGATGCTGATGTACACCGCCATTAACATTCCCTATTGCTCGATGGGCGCGATCATTACGCCGGATAATACCCAGCGTATTTCCCTGCAATCCTATCGGTTCTTCCTCGCTACGCTCGGCGGCGCGATGTCCACATTCCTGATGATGCCGCTGGCGGAAATGATGGGCGGTGGCAATAAACTCGACGGCTATTTTGGCGCGATGGCGATCATGGCGTCGATTGCCGTGGTGATGTTCCTGCTGTGTTTTCTCAATACGAAAGAACGTATCAGCGCGCCGCCGACACATGAGAATTTTCTCTCCGATTTACGTGACTTAGTGCGTAACGATCAGTGGCGGGTGGTGGCAGCGCTGATCTTCTTCAACATCTCCTTCGGCGTGGTGCGTCTCGGCGCAATGATGTATTACGTCACTTATTATCTCGGCAATGCCAGCTACTTTATGTGGCTGCTGGCGGCACACATTGTCGGCAAAAGTCTCGGCAGTCTGCTGGTTAAACCGCTGACCCGCAACCGCAGTAAACTCGCGGCCTTCACACTGTGCGCCATTCTGACCGGTGCGCTGAGCGCGGCGATTTTCTTCGTTCCGGCGTGGATTTCCCTGCTGGTGGGCATGACCTTGCTGGTCTCCACCTTCTATCAGGTCACCACCACGCTGATGTGGGTGATGATGTCTGATGTGGTGGATTACGGCGAATACAAACAGGGCAAACGCATGGATGGCACCGTGTTTTCCACCTTGCTGGCGATCCTCAAAATGGGGATGGCGGTGAGCGGGGCGGTGGTCGGCTGGACGCTGGGCATGAGCGGTTACGTGCCGCATGCCGCACAGCAGAATACTGTCGCGATGCTGTCGATTATCGCGCTGTTCTCGCTGGTGCCGGGCGTGCTGTCAATGTTCAGCGCGCTGTCGATGCGCTGGTACAAGCTTAATGACGCCACCATGAAACAAATCAATCAGTCAAAAATTTCCCGGGAACATGAGCCTGAACCTCAGGCCACCTTGCATACACAGGAGTCCGCATGAGCGAATTAATCGCCGAAAAGAACCGTATCCTCTGGCATTTTGATCAGCAAACGCTGGTGATTGAACCCTGGGGCGAGAACAGCCTGCGCGTGCGCGCCACCTGCCGTCCTGAACTCAATGATTCGTTGTGGGCGCTGCTGCCCGCGGACACTCAGCCACAAGCAGACATCAGTCATAGCACAGAAACCCTGACGCTGCGCAACGGTAACATCACCGCGACGGTGAATATCAAAGGGCAACTGGCGTTTTATAACCTGCGTGGTGAACTGATCCTCGAAGAGTACTGGCGTCAGCGTTCGACTGTGGGCATTGGCGCAACGGAAAAGAGTCAGGATAAATACATCAGTGCACTGAAGATGGATGCCCGCGAATTTAAAGCCATTCCCGGTGGCAAGCATCAATTAACCGTGCGTTTTGAATCGCGTCCGGACGAGAAAATTTATGGCATGGGGCAGTACCAGCAGAGCTGTCTGGATCTGAAAGGCTGCACGCTGGAACTGGCGCAGCGTAACTCGCAGGCCAGCGTACCCTTTATGCTTTCAAGCCTGGGTTACGGCATGTTGTGGAACAATCCGGCGATTGGCGAAGCGACATTCGGCAAAAACATTACCCGCTGGGAAGCGCAGGTCACGGAGCAGATGGATTACTGGATCACCGCCGGAGACACGCCCGCTGACATCCTGCATCAGTATGGCCGCGCGACCGGCACTGCGCCGCAAATGCCGGAATACGCGACCGGTTTCTGGCAGTGCAAACTGCGCTACCGTACGCAGCAGGAAGTGCTGGAGGTGGCGCGTGAATACAGGCGGCGCAATTTGCCGGTTTCGGTGATTGTCATCGACTTCTTCCACTGGCCGAATCAGGGCGCCTGGTGTTTTGACCCCGTGGACTGGCCGGATCCGAAAGCCATGGTCGCGGAGCTTAAATCGCTGGGCATCGAAACTATGGTGTCGGTCTGGCCGACGGTAGACAGCCGCACCGACAATTATAAGGAAATGAAATCCAAAGGTTATCTGGTCAATACCGATCGCGGTGTGTCGGTGAATCTGGATTTTCTCGGCAACTGTACCTTCTTTGATGCCACACATCCCGGCGCGCGTCAGTTTGTCTGGGATAAGGTGAAGCAGAACTATTACGATCTGGGCATCCGCACCTTCTGGCTGGACGAAGCCGAGCCGGAATACCGCGCTTATGATTTTGATAACTATCGCTATCATCTCGGGCCGGTGCTGGAAGTGGGCAACATCTATCCGCAAAAATTCGCGCAAGGTTTTCACGACGGTTTACAGCAGGAAGGTGAGCACGAGATCGTGAATCTGGTGCGTTGCGCCTGGGCAGGCAGCCAGCGTTACGGCGTGCTGGCGTGGTCGGGCGACATCCATTCTTCCTTCCACGCGCTGCGTAATCAGATTGCCGCCGGTCTGAATATGGGGCTGGCGGGCATTCCCTGGTGGACGACGGATATCGGCGGTTTCCAGGGGGGGAATGTGAATGATCCGGCGTTTCATGAGTTGCTGATCCGCTGGTTCCAGTGGGGCGTATTCTGTCCGGTGATGCGTTTACATGGCTACCGCGAACCGCAAATCCAGCCGTCAGAACCGTGGCGTGACGGCATTGCGCAATGCAACAGCGGCGCACCCAATGAAGTCTGGAGTTACGGCGAAGAGAATTACCAGCTGATGAAAAGCGGGTTATTCCTGCGCGAAAAACTGCGCCCTTACATCAGCCGCGTGATGCAGGAAGCGCATGAAAATGGCGATCCGGCGATGCGCACCCTGTTCTATCAGTATCCGGGTCAGGCTGAAAGCTGGCAGGTGGAAGATCAGTACATGCTTGGCGCAGATATTCTGGTTGCGCCGGTGTTGTATGCCGGTCAGCGCGAGCGGGAAGTGTGGTTACCGGCAGGGGAGATTTGGGTGGGGCTGAATGGGGAACGGTATCAGGGAGGAGAGGTTATAGTGGCTTCCGCGCCACTGGACGGGATACCGGTGTTTGTGCGGGAGGGGGCAGACGTGAAAGGAGAACTTGGTATTTGACCTGCTCCTCCCCCTGCGA
>NZ_JYDF01000110.1:0-30836 GCF_003263525.1 Rahnella sp. NRRL B-41462
TCTGCACTCAGCGCATTAAGTTTTCCGGCCGGTTAAGAATGATATGCGCCACGCCCTGATGACGTTCACAGCGGATAAGTTCGCTCATGGTTTTTGCATCCCGCTGATGGCAAGGATTGTGGCGTTACGGTGCGCGAGACCTTCTTCAATAGCCTGCGCCGTCCACGGATAAAACCCGGCGCCGGTTTTGGTGCCCAGATTGCCCTGCTCAATTTGCGCCAGCAACCACGGCGGCAGCTCCTCGTCGCGCGATAAGGCTGGCAGTAATATCGCGGCGACATTTTTCACCGTGTCCAGTCCGGCAAAATCCATCAGCTTCAGCGGCCCCATCGCCGACCAGCGCGGGGCGAGCGTACTTTGTACAGCGAAGTCCACGTCTTCGATGCTGGCAATTCCGGCTGTGACCAGATGCAACGCCTCACGCAGCATGGCGTATTGCAACCGGTTGACGATAAAACCCGGCGCTTCTTTATGAATGGTCACCGTCTGTTTACCCAGTTGCTGACAAAGCGCATCGGCCTGCTGACGCGTATTTTCATGGGTTTGCGGTCCGCAGACAATTTCCACCATCGGCATCACATCCGCCGGATTAAACCAGTGCAGGCCGATAAAGCGCGACGGCACCGCCAGTACGCTGGCAATCTGCCCGACCGGGACGCTGGAGGTGTTGGTGGTCAGCAGACAGTCGTCGCTGACATGTTTTTCGATCTCCTGGAAAATCTGCTGCTTAAGCGCCAGCACCTCAGCGATATTCTCCGAAACAATCTTCGCGCCTTTCAGACATTCCGCCATGGACGTCGTAAACGTGACCGACGCCGTCAGCCCGGCGTCGATACTGTCGATCACTTTGGCCGCATTGTGCAGCGAGTTTTCAGTGCGTGAATAAAGCGCCACCTTAAAGCCGCTGGCGGCAAATACCGCAGCAATCCTCGCGCCCATCGTGCCCGCGCCAATGACTGCAACCTGCGTTGGTTCCATATTATCTGCCTCCGGTTAAATGACGCCCTGTTGCGCAAGTGTGTCCATCTCCTGCGAAGACAGCCCCAGTTGTGCACTGAGAATGGCGCGGGTGTGCTCGCCAAGCTGTGGCGGCATTAAATCGGGTAGCTGGTTCATGCCGCTCAGCTTCACCGGCTGCGGTAAGATACTGATTTCACCGGCGACCGGATGCATCACCTGATGCAGTAATCCGCGTTCGGCGGCATGCGGGCTTTGCAGCAGTTCATCCAGCCCCCAGACCGGTGCGGCGGGAATACCACCGGCATCGAGCAGGGCGAGCGCCCCGGCCACCGTTTTGTCGTGCAACCACTCTTCAATCAGCACCCGTAATTCGTACTGATGTTTCAGGCGCTGCGGATCCGTCGCAAAGCGCGCATCCTGTACGATTTCCGGTTTGCCAATGGCCTGTGCCAGACGGAGGAACAGGCTGTCATTGGCGACGGCAATCACCAGATAACCGTCTGCCGCACGGTAGCTGTCCATGGGGGCGCTGATCGGATGTGCATTGCCCAGTCGCCCGGCCAGCGGCATACCGCCCAGCAGTTGTGTCAGCGAGACCATTTGCATCGACACCATCGCATCAAGCATCGCGACATCCACATGTTGCCCGAGGCCGGTAATGCCCCGTTGCAGCAATGCCGCCAGAATGCCCCACGAACAGTACAGACCCGACACCACATCACCAATCGCATCCCCCACCCGCGTCGGTTCGCCGTTTGCCCAGCCGGTGACCTGCATAATGCCGCCCATCGCCTGGATCACATGATCGTAAGCGGCTTTATGCGCCAGCGGTCCCTGCTGCCCAAAACCGGAAATACTCGCATACACCAGCTTCGGATTGATCTTCTTTACGGCGTCATAATCAATGCCCAGGCGGGTGGTCACACCGGGCCGGAAATTTTCCACCAGCACATCCGCGCTTTCGATCAGTTGCTCCAGCACGGCCCGGCCTTGCGGTGATTTCAGGTTCAGCGTCAGGCTTTTTTTGCCGTGATTAAGCAGCATGAAATAGGTGCTTTCGCCATTAACATGCGGGGTGAAATCACGGGAATCGTCACCTTTACCCGGCATTTCAATTTTGATCACTTCCGCACCCAAATCATTGAGCAGCGAAGCGCAGTAAGGCCCGGCCAGCACGCGGGAAAGGTCGAGCACTTTGATCCCTTCAAGCGGCCGGGATGTCGCTGATACACTCATGCGGTTTCTCCCTCAACGGTGTCTGCGAAAATCAAAGGTGTCAGCGCGCGCAAGATATCGCCCTGTTTGATGAGCTGGCGGATGGCCAGCATATCCGGATACATTTCCTCGTCACTCTGCCGGAAGGCCACCTGCTCACGCACCAGAGACAGCACGGTTTCCGTGCCCGCCGAGGCGCGCAGTGGCCGGTGGAATTCCACCGCCTGCGTGGCACACAGGATTTCTATCGCCACGATATCAATGGCATTTTCAACGGCATCAATAGCATTGCGTGCCGCCGTCACGCCCATGGAAATATGATCTTCCTGTCCGGCACAGGTGGACACGGTATGTACACTGGCCGGTGCTGCCAGCGCACGGTTTTCCCCTGCCAGCGCGGCCGCTGCATACGGCGGGATCATCATCCCTGAATGCGCCCCGCCATTGGCCACCAGAAAAGCCGGCAATCCGCTGAGATGGCTGTTCGTCAGGCGGTCAGAACGGGCCTGCGAACCGGTGCTGAGTTGCGCAATGGCAATCGCCAGCGCATCCAGACACAGTGCCACCGGCGCACCGTGCCCGTTGCCCCCCGGCAGTACATTCAGCTCGCCGTCTTCGACCATAAACACCGGATTATCCGTGACAGAATTCACTTCCGTGGTCAGCGTTTTCAGGCAATAACTCAGCACATCCCGCGCCGCGCCGTGCATTTGCGGAATACAGCGCAGGCTCAGCGCGTCCTGCACGCGAAAATCACGGTATTTATCGAGGATCTCACTGTCACGCAGTAAACTGCGCAAAATCCGCGCGGTTTCCTGCTGACCGTCGTGCGGGCGCAGCGCATGAAGACGGGCGTCATACCCGCGGATGTTCCCCTTCAGCACTTCCAGGCTCATGCCACCCGCGGCATCCGCCACCGGCAGCAATTCGCGGAAAGTTTCCGCCGCCAGACAACCCAGCGCAGTGATTTCATACGTACCGCTGACCAGTGCATGGCCTTCGCGCGGGCCGGGAATGCGCACGGCAATCCCCGCCCGTTCCAGGGCTTCCCGTGCCGGTAACAGTTCGCCCTGATAGAACGATTTTCCATAGCCGAACACTGACAGCCCGATATGTGCGGTGGCAATCAGATAGCCGACCGACCCTTTGGCGGGTGACCACGGCGTCACCCCCTTATTGAGCATATCGGCCATCGTCTGCACCAGCGCCGGGCTGACGCCGCTGAATCCCTGCAACAGGGATTTCATCATCACCGCCATCATCGCCCGCACTTCATGCTGCGCCAGAACCGGCCCTGTACCGCAGGCATGGCTTTTCAGCATATTGAGTTGCACGTCGGAAATTTGCTCCGGCGACAGGCGCTGAGTGACCAGGTCGCCCACGCCGGTGGTCAGGCCGTAAATCACTTTATTGTTATCAATCGCCTGCCTGATTTTCTCGTGCACGATCAGCATGGCGTCCGATGCTGACGGGTCCGGCAGCACCTGCGCCCCGTAAGCGATATCGGCGATGTCACGGACGGAGGTTTCCGCCGTGCCCAAGATGACAGTGCGCGTCATCATTTATTCAGCCCGTGCCCGGTCAGCCACTCTTTTGCCACAGCATCCACGCTTTCGAAATTCGCCAGTTTGCCGTTCATCACGATCAAATCGCTGGTGGTCAGTTGCCTGGACACATTGTTCAGCGTGGTTTCAACCACCTCGCTGGCTTTGTCTTTTGCAATCAGCGGCACAATGTTTTGCGCCGGGGAATAAGTGTTTGGAATCTTCCAGTGCCACCAGATTCTTGGTTTTCATCGCCGGATCGGTTGAGGTCATATCCGCGACCTGAATCTGATTGTTGGTCAGTGCTGACAGCGTCAGCGGACCCGCGACGTCGAGCACTTTGAAGTTCTTAAAGGTCAGGCCGTAGACTTCGTTCAGCCCTTTCACACCTTCACGACGGGTTTTCCATTCAGCCGGACCACCCAGTACCAGCGTTTTCGCCACCGGCGCCAGATCACTGATATCTTTCAAATTGTATTTTTTGGCAGTTTTTTCAGTCACTGCCAGCACATCGCTGTCCTGCGCCGCAGAAATATCCAGCATTTTGATTTTCTCAGGCAGCGCTTTCGCCAGCGCCGCCGCCACATCTTCAGCAGAATGCGCCTGGGTTTTTTCGTCGAGATAACTCAGCGTGGCACCGCTGTATTCCGGGATCAGGTTGATTGAGCCGTCAAGCAGCGCAGGCATATACACCTCACGGCTGCCGATATTAAGTTTGGTTTCCACCTTGACGTTTTTCGCCGCCAGCGCCTGCTGATAAATAGTGGCAATCAGCTGGCTTTCCGGGAAGTCCGCCGAACCGATAATAATGGTGCCACCCGTCTCAGCGGAGAAAGCGGCAGGGGCGTGCACGACGGCAGCAGAAAACAGGGCAACGGCGAGCAGATTTTTCAATTTCATTTTTGTCAGGCTCCGGAATGAGTGAGTAGATAATTCAGTTATTCGATAAAGGAATTGTTTTTTTACGGCGGCGTTCACGCTGCCGTAATCCTGGTGAAACAATGAAACGAATTAAAAAAGAGAAAAATACATCAACCAGTAACGCTAATATTCCCACCATAAAAGCACCCGCAACCATTTGCGGATAATCGTTCTGCGCACGGCCATCAATAATCAGCCGTCCTAATCCCCCAAGCGAAACATACGCAGCAATCGTAGCCGTAGACACAATTTGCAGCGCAGAGCTGCGGATGCCGGATAATATCAGCGCCATTGCACAGGGTATTTCCACCGTCAGCAGTAATTTCAGCGGTGAATATCCCATGCCGGTTGCGGCGTCAATAATCGCCGGATTAATCGCCCTGATGCCGGAATATACCCCCATCATGATGGGCGGTAATGCCAGAATGATCAGCACAATCAGACAAGGCACAATAAAAGCCAGGTCTGATTCAAATACCGGCCCGAACAGAATTACCAGTAAAATGATCAACCCGAATGAGGGCAGCGCACGCATGGCATTGGCGCTGCCGATTAATAACATCGCACCTTTGCCGGTATGACCGACATAACAACCGATCGGGAAAGCGATAATCACCGCAATAAACAACGCTTCAATGCTGTAAATCAGATGCTGAAATATCAGCACCAGCAAGCCGTCATCGTTGAGCCAGTGACCGGAGTCCAGCAACCAGTTAATCATTTCGCATTCCTTTTCGGTTGCCAGGTGGTCATTTTATTGCCGGTGCGCAGCACCAGATTATCCAGCAGCAGCGCCAGCACAATGCACAGGAAAATACCGGCAATAATCGGCGTCAGAAAATGTAGCTGGAAACCCTGGGTAAATAACGCCCCCAACTGCGGCATGCCGACCAGTGCTGAAATCGACACAATACTGACGTTCGATACCACCACTACCCGCATACCTGCGGCGATTACCGGCACAGCCAGCGGTAATTCCACGCTCAGGAAACGCTGCAAGGGCCGGTAACCCATGGCGACAGCGGCCTGATGGGTTTCATGTGGAACAGAATCCAGCCCGTCGCACACGGTACGGATCAGCAGCGCAAACGCATAAAGTGTCAGAGCCACCACGACATTCACGGTATCCAGAATTTTCGTGCCCAGCAGACCGGGTAATAAAACAAATAACGCCAGGGAAGGAATGGTATAGAGCAGTCCTAATATATTGAGAATGCCGTCTTTAAATTTCCCACAGCGGTGCAAAACACCCCCGACCGGAATAGCCAGTGCCAGCCCGATTAATACCGGAATAACAGACAGGTAAACATGCCAGCCGAGCAGCGTTAATATATTTTCCCGCTGCTGAAATAACCAGTCAAAACGCATGGTATTACCTCACAGCACGGGAATGAGAAAGTGAAAACACCTGTTCGATATTTGCCGTACCCATAAAGCGCTGCTGTTCATCAACCACGATACCGCGCTGACAGGGAGAACTTAATACCGAATCCATTAACTGACGCAGCGTGCCATTTTTCGGCGCAAAGGTGCTGCCGAGATTAATATCTTCCGGATCCACGGTGGTTTTATTTTGTGTCACATCATACCAGCCGAGCGGACATTCATTTTCAACCACCAGTAACCAGGCACTTTCTCCGGCAAGGGATCGGGCTTCGCTGACGGAAATACCCGGCGCGATCACAGGTTCTTTCGTCAGGCTGATATTATCAGGGATCATATCGAACGAAAGTTTGCGGTATCCGCGGTCACGGCCAATAAAGTCAGCGACAAACGCATCCCCGGGTTCATTAAGTAATTTCACCGGTGAGGCGATTTGCGCCAGACGACCACCGGGGCGGAAAACCGCAACCTGATCGCCTAATTTCATCGCCTCATCAATATCGTGCGTGACCATAATAATGGTCTTGCCGATTTCACGTTGTAATCTTAAAAACTCATCCTGTAACTGTTCGCGCACCACCGGATCGACGGCGCTGAAAGGTTCGTCCATCAGCATAAATTCCGGGTCCGATGCCAGCGCACGCGCCACGCCGACCCTTTGTTGCTGACCACCGGACAACTGCCACGGATAGCGCTCCGCCATCGTCAGCGAAAGCCCGACCATTTCAAGTAATTCGAGGGCTTTTTTACGCGCTGCCGTGCGTGTCGCACCGTTGAGCAGCGCGGTGACCGCAATATTGTCCTGCACGGTTTTGTGCGGAAACAGCCCGGCGTTCTGGATCACATAACCTATTTTGCGGCGCAGTTTGACCAGATCCATTCCGGCGGTCGGCTGTCCGTTCAGCAAAATGTTGCCTGAAGACGGCTCGGTTAACCGGTTGATCATGCGCAGTGAAGTGGTTTTGCCGCAGCCCGAAGGCCCGACCAGCATAGTAATTTGTCCCGTCGGCGCACTGAACGACAGCCTGTCTACAGCCACCGTCCCATCTGCGTAAAATTTGCTTATGCTCTCAAATGAAATCATTACGTTTCCAGCCACATTACGGAGTGTTTTTCATAAGGCGCCTGCGTGTGATTATTTTGCAGACCTGACATGTACTAACTTGTATGTACAACCTAGCAAGCAGGATGCCAACTTCTCTGTGCGGGTGAAAACCACGGATTACGGCGGATGGGATGTGCCGGGGGGTAAAAAGTGAACGGAAGATGCGGTTTTTTTGCACCAGAAACAAACACCCCGCCCCATTGCGGTGCGGAATGTTTTACTTTCTGGCTACAGGCTGTTTACGACTTTCGCTCTGACAACTGACTCAGCCACTGACTGCGATATTCAGAAGGCGAACGGGCGGTGCTTTTGCGGAAAACCCGGCAGAAATAGTTGCTGTCAACGAAGCCGCTGCTGGTCGCCACTTCTTTGATTTTCAGTTCATAACCTTTAAGCAACAGTTTTGCCTTTTCCAGGCGGACGTGATTCAGATACTCGCTGAAGCCGATATCTCCGGATTTACGAAACAAATGAGACAGATAATTCGGCGTGATATGGAAACGCTTTGCCACGTTTTCGCGCGTCAGCGGCAGTGAGGCATTCTCTTCAATATACTTTTTGATTACCTCAAACAGCGCCCCGCTGCGGGTAAGGATCTGCGCCCTGTTAGCGAGCTGTTCCTGACAATGACTTAACAGCCCCGCCACCACGCAGCGCGCGGTTTGCTGGTCGTCAGGACTGGAGACAATTTCATTCATCGCCTGCAACAGAAACGAGCCTACACGCGGGCCAAGGCGGGAAACACTTTGTTTATCCGTGCCGGTAAATGTCACGCCATCCCAAAACTGTAAACTGAACCCCAGTTTTTCTTTGCTGAACAGAACACTCAGCACAATCGCGGGCTTGTCCCACACCATCAGATTCCATTTTCCCCCCGGAATATACAGCGCATCGCCCTGCCTGAGCAGCCCTTTGCCTGCGGCAATGCTGCGATCGCGGACTTCGCCTTCAACGACAAATTCAATACGGGGAAAACTGACCACGGAGGCCAGTTCAGGCGGCGGCTGGGAATTATCAGGAAACCTGACAGCAAACACATCACTGCCGGACACCGATCGGAACAGTGTTTCTATCACGTCTTGCAGCATGGCAGTCTCTCAGAGGTTTTCTCTTCATCATAACATACACGTAACACATACGCGGTGATGCGGCCAGCCACACTGTGACCGCCCTCTGATGTCCGTCATAAAGGCCGGTAAAAATGCCATGAAAAAGCCTGACCGGCAGGCCAGGCCTGGGGAAAACAGAAATTCAGAGCACGTCGAGCAACCATTTCTGCGCAGGCGTCAGGCGGCTTGCCGTTTCCGGCTTCAGCCATTTACGCTGATCCTGCTGCTGCGCATCCGCGCGGTCGATATACAAACTGTGCAGCACGCGGCGACGGGTGCCGATGCGGTTATTGGTGCCGCCGTGCCAGGCGTGAGCGTTGTAAATCATCACGCTGCCCGCCGGTGCTTCGAACACCACTTCATCAGGATGCGGTAATTCAACATCCGCCAGCACATCTTCCGGCAATTCCGGGCGGTGATGGGTGCCGGGAATAATGCGCGGTGCGCCGTTGGCGGCACTCAAATCATCAATCGCCACGATGGCATTGACCAGATGGACTTTCGGAAAATCCGGACGCGGCATTTTCCAGTCAGCATGCAGCGGCTGATGGCCGCCCCGGTGCAGCGCTTCGCGTCCGTTGAGGCTCGAAACCTTAAACGCGCCACCAAAAATATGATGACAGACGGACAGGATCAGCGGATGCGACCACACTTTTTCCCACACGGTACCTTTGTTGATCATGTTGGCGATACGGGTCGCGGTGGCTTCCTGATGGTGTTCAACGGCGAGATTATCGCCCTCTTTGTCCACCAGCATGTCAAACGCGGTGCGCATCTCTTCCAGCCAGTTTTTGTCGATAACATTATGAATAACAAGGTATCCGCGCGTCTCCAGCTCGTCAGCCTGCGCCGGAGTTAATGGTTGTGTTGCGCCCAGCGCTGCAAGATATTGCTCAGATGAATGATTCATTTTCCGCCCCTTCAGTTAACGTTTGCGTAACATAAAAGTACGGCAGTTTTTATAGGAAAAAACGATGCTAATCCTACAAAACACTGGATTTATGTGTGAACGCCCAAAAAGTGTGATGCAGGTCTGCTCACCTCTGCGGTGCTTATCTCAGGCCGATACCAGCAGTTGTGCCTTTAGCCTTTCCTGTAAAAAGTCGAGAAATACCCGGGTGACTTCGCTGCGCTGACGGTGCTGCGGATAAATGGCATGCAGGCTGAGTGAGCCGGGATGAAATGCATCCAGTACGCGAACCAGTGCGCCATATTGCAGCGCCGATCCGACGATAAATTCCGGCAGTAATACCAGCCCGAGTCCGGCGACGGCCGCATCGCGCAGCACTTCGCCGTTATTGCTGACAATTGGCCCGCGCACATCAAACAGACGACGTTTGCCCTCCAGCTCCAGCTCCCAGCCGGTCTGCCCTTCGCGCCCGTAACGCAGGCAATGATGGTTGAGCAAATCCTCCGGCGTTTCCGGCGTCCCCTTACGCTGAAGATATTCCGGGCTGCAGCAGATCACCCGCTTCAGTTCGCCAAGCCGCCGCGCCACCAGCGAGGAATCCGCCAGATTACCAATGCGCAGCGCGATATCGAAACCTTCACCCACCAGATCCACATAGCGATCGACCAGTTCTACCTGAAACTGAATCGCCGGATGCTGACCTAAAAACTCGGCAATCAGCGGCGAAAGGTGGCTGATACCAAACGACATCGGAATGCTGATGCGGTACGTTCCCTGAAGCGCCTGCCGCCTGGGCGAAACCGCCCGTTCGGCCTCTTCGATATCATCGAGGATGCGCTGTGCATGTTGCGCGAACAACTGGCCGGACTCGGTCACCGACAGTTTGCGGGTATTGCGGTTGAGCAGCCGCGCATGTAAGCCAGCCTCCAGCGACGCCATGCGGCGACTGACGTATTGTTTAGAAAGCATCAGTTGTTCAGCCGCCGTGGTAAAACTCCCCGCTTTTACCACAGCAATAAAAATACGAAGATCTTCTGTCTGCATCTTATCCGCACCCTTTATTCTCACGCCATTTATTGTCAACCAAAACGTGACAGTGATAGTCAAACAACCGCATTGTTGAGCAAATTAGTTTACGTGTATTCTCTGTTCATCGGAAGGGCAAACGCGCTTCCCCCCTGACAAACTGAGGAGCACATCATGATTGAACAACGTCTCTCTGAACAACGCGGATTGGGTGACCACGGCTGGTTGCATTCACGTCACACCTTCTCCTTCGCCAGTTACTGGGATCCAAAACAGGTCGGCTTCTCAGACCTGCTGGTCATCAACGATGATCAGGTTGCACCGGGGCGCGGCTTTGGGGCGCACCCGCACAGCAATATGGAAATTATCTCTTATGTGCTGGAAGGCGCGCTGGAGCATAAAGATTCAATGGGCACCGGTTCTGTGATTGTCCCCGGCGACGTGCAGCTGATGAGCGCCGGTTCCGGTGTGACGCACAGTGAGTTCAACCACTCCGGTGACGAAAAGGTGCATTTCCTGCAAATCTGGATCGTGCCATCTGAAAATGGGACCAAACCGGGTTACCAGCAGGTCTCTGTGCCTGAAGCGGAAAAACGCGGCCAGTTCCGCCTGATTATCTCGCCAACAGGTGACAACGGCTCACTGAGCGTGCGTCAGGACATGAAGATTTACGCGGGTTTCTTCGACGGTGCGGAACAGGCCACGTTCGACCTTGACCCTGACCGTTATGCCTATGTCCACGTGGCACGCGGCAGCATCAAAGTGAACGGCATTGAATTCAGAACCGGTGACGGTGCACGTATCCGTCAGGAAGATAAACTCACCTTCACGGACGGCGACCAGGCAGAAGTCTTGCTGTTTGATTTGCGTCCGGTGGAAGTCAATCATCCGACCCGCTGATTGTCCGGCACGCTAATTGAAAGTGTTTAAGCAGGCGTATTACAGGTTTTTCGGCAATGCGCCTGCCCTTTTATTATCTTCGTCCTCACGGATAAAAAAGCCTGCTGTAATACTCTTCAACAGATCTGTTTCTCTGGAAAGCATCTCCCATCTATGTCGTTATCCAGTTGGTTTATAAACCTTCCTTACGTTATATTTGCCTCGTCGCGTCAAAAATACGCGGCTAGGTTTCGCAGCCTGAATACCACATCGGAAATACATATGTAATAATTATGTATTTGCCTCCGTACACCTGTCAGATACAGATGCTTGTAATTTGTACATCCTATGGTGACTCAGGCAAGGCAGCCTCCGGGCTGGCCGGCTTCCGATGTGACCGGTACTGCGAACCTTGTCTGAGCCACCACCAAACGAGTTTCGCAGCTCCGGTGGTGGTTAACTATCACATCGGAGAATACCTATGAAACTGCCCCATAGTCCGACTTTCCTGCCGTTTCCTACGTCGTACATCCAGCAGCATGAGGGAGAAATCCTGATTAATCAGGACTGGCACCCCGCTGACATCATTGCTGCACTGCGCAAAAAAGGCACCACCTTGTCTGCGGTTTCACGCGCTGCGGGTTTATGTTCAACCACATTAGCCAATGCGCTTACCCGCCCCTGGCCGAAGGGGGAATTGCTGATAAGCCAGGCTATCGGCGTGCCACCTTCGATTATCTGGCCAAGCCGGTATTTCGATAAGCGCACAATGCAATTTGTTGAACGTCCATTGCGCACGCCCGGTAAGAAACCCCCGTCAGACGAATAGCATAAACATCTCAGGGCGTTGTAAAGACGCCCTTTTTCTTCCTCTCCCTGCTAACTCCCTGAATTCGGCACATCGCAGCCGTGGCTAACGTCAGGCTCGGGCAGGCTGTTATGGCTTTCCACCAGCACCCCCCCTGTCGGATCAACCACCATGCCACACAAACGCAATCCTGCGGTCTGACGGTCAATAACCCGGTAAACAAACTGCACATCATCTGGTTTATGACTGTGCCATGCAGGCGTTTGAAAAACAGCCATCTTTTAAAACTGTTCTGCTTGCACATCCGGTGCTGGCGGCCAATATTACTGAACGGGATCTTGACCACTGGTGAGATCCGGCTCATTACACCGGCCGCGCCGCGCAAAAAGTTGGTTACTTTAATCCAGTTACAATGGAATTTGTTGAAAGGCCCTTAAGGCCTGCATACAAAAGAGCGGCTACCTCTGAATAGCGGGTTAATCCAGGGCGCAGCAAGTGCGCCCTTCTTCGGATCTCAGGTTTTGCAGGTGGGCGACCTGGAGCGCTTTTAAAATCGAATTCAGATTCAAGATCGTGGGCGGTTCAGAAATCTTGCCGAGAGGCGTTGCAGTTTTTACTGGGGCAGCTATTTGAAGGCGGTAGTGTGATGCTGAAGGTCAGGCAGGATAACGTCAGTACCAGAGTGAAGTGCGGCGGCATCTCTCAAGGATCAGCCGCCGGTTATGAGTGCATATTATTCGTAGGTTACGGTGAAGTTCGCCACCGCATTGGCGGTGCCCGGTTTGATTGTATCAGCAGTTTGTATATAGGCCGCAGTCAGCGGAATGTCGAATGCGCCTTCCTGAGTTGTCTTGGTGACAAATGTCTTTTTGTCGAATTCAACCAGTTTACTATTAAGTTTTAGCTGTATCCCTACACCTTCCGCACCCCCTTTGGTCAAATCAATAATGCCATTACCCAGAGAAGATTGGGCCTCGAAGCTGATATTGACCGTCGTGTCTGCGTAGCATTGCAGAGGGATTTTGATGTCCACCGGGGGGAGTGTTGAGTTCTTGCCACTAAAATCTTCCTTTTTGGCGTCACCCATTGGCACAGGGATCGCGCTTGAGCCGGTGATTTCGCAAGATGCCTGCTTAATGACGACTGTTCCTATGTTTACTTTAAAGACATCTTTGTTGCCTGCACTGTCCACCATCACAACTGAAGCCAGATTACCCGAGGTTACCTTGCCGGGAACGATCTCCCCCGTTTTAACGAACTCAACTTTTACGTTGGAGAGATAAATAGGGGTAGTGCCATCCCCTGTGTGGGTTTGGACAATATATACAGGATAAACTTGTTGATAATTTATAGTAACGCGTATTCCTACTCCCGTGACCCCACTGTTATAAATCCCGTTAGTTGCTAGACCACCATTTGGAAAGGCAGAAGTATTTGGAATATTGTTTAACATGTAATCACCGGTACAGCTATTGGCCAGTAGATTCAGCTGTTTATAGGTGTTAGTTGCGAGCACGCTGCCTACAGGCTGGCTTTGCATTGCTGTAATTTGACGATCTACCGTTACTTTCCCAAATGTGGAGGGATAGTCACAAACACCCAGCGCCATGGCGTTATGCACACCACAGATCAACAAAAGTACTGCCAGTATTGACCGTATTCCCATCTTGCCGAAGCCGGTTTTTTTTAAAATAGCATATAAATTCTTCATGTTACTTCCTCATGCCTCAGTGGCATTGCGCCGTAATTTGTTTAATCAGCGCAGACGGGTCACTGGCATTGCTGCTGGTCAGCGAGTAAGTGCCTTTGCACTGTTCATTGCTACCGTTGCCCCATTTCGCCATGATGCTGCCGCTTTCCGGCAGACCGGTCAGGTAAACTTCGCCGTTGTCACTGACTATGCCGGTGACGGTGCTGTCGTTATCCAGCAGGCTGACGGTGGCACCAAACGGCACCGGTTTACCCATAAACAGCAATTGCACTAAAGCACGCTGGCCCACGCGGGTTTTGAATTCTGCACGCACTACGGCACCGCGGGTTGGAATGACCGTCTGGCTGCTCATGTCCATATCCACATCGTCGCCGAAGGTCTCGGTTTCCAGCGTCACGCTGTTTTTGCGGTATGGCTGGGCGTACGGCACCACGGCATAGCCGCGCCAGTCGGTGTGCACGCCGCTGTTGTTTTCGACGTTGACGTCATCAGCCCCCGGCGCTTTCACCAGCGTCACGGTATCGCCCAGCGGTTGTGACAGCGTGATGCCGTTTTCATGGATCAGCACGCCGCCCTGCAAGCCGTAGCTCCACTGACGGGTATCCTGGTCATAGCTGTAACCGAGGTTACCTTCGCCGGAGCCGCCTTTGTAATCCATGCTGGCATTACCGGACGCGCCGTTGCCCTGATTTTCGTAGCCCTGCTGGACGGAATAACTGAGGTTGTCACCTTGCAATAACGTCCCGCTGACGCCGGCCTGCTGAACGGTCGAACCGTGTTTTTTGCTGCTCATGTTGTAGGTTGCCGATGCCCCTGAGGACCCGATGAATCTGTCGAGCGGCACTGACATATTGAAAGCAAATACTTGATCCGCTTCAGTCATACCCGGATTTTTCGAGTAGTTGTAGTTAAAGCCGTAAGAGATGCCGTAAATGCTGGTGTTGTAGCCCAACTGTAGTAGCTGTTCTTTACCGTCACCGCCCCAATAATCCTGCTGGCTGCCGCTGATATAAATCGAACCGTAATCACCAATCGACTGACTGACGGACACCTGCATTTTGCTGCGCTGATTGTGCGAGCGGTTGTAGTTATCGAAATCACTGTCAGTTTCTTGCTGGTAATCCTGTACGTCACTGAAAGCGTAGTAACCTTCGGTGGAGTAACGGTAACCGGCGATTTGCAGGTTAGTGTCGGTTGCCTCGAAGTTTTTGGCGTACATCGCCCGGTAGGACTGGCCTTTTTGAGTATCGGTTGAATCCTCAAACTCACTGGTGGCCTGCGTGGCATCAAATGACACCGCACCCGCTGAACCTAAGTCAAAACCCACGCCGACATTAGCGGCACGGTAGTTTTCGGCATACTGCACGCCGCCGTAAACGGTGGTACGTGCGGTCAGACCGTAAATATTGGACAACTGAATAAAGTTCGGTGTCTCGGTGTCATCATTCCCGGTACGGTATTTCCCCAGCGCCATGTTGTATTTGAAACGGCCTTCGCGCTGTAAAATCGGCACGGAACTGGTGGCAATGTTGAATTTAGTGGCGGATCCATCGGACTCGGTGACAGTCACTTCCATATCACCGCCGTTGCCCGACGGGTATAAATCCGTAATCGCAAACGGGCCGGGTGACACGTTAGTCTGGTAGATCACATAACCATTCTGCTTAATGGTCACCTGCGCATTAGATTTAGCAATGCCGCGCACCGTAGGCGCAAACTGGTTCATGGAATCAGGCAACATCTGGTCGTCAGAGGCCAGTTGCGCACCGGTAAACTGAATACTGTCAAAGACATCGGCAGGCGTGGAATACTCACCCAGTGTCAGTTGCCCACCCTGCAGGAAACGCACGTCACGCTGCACATAAGTATTAATCGACTCAAACTTACGGGTACTGGTGTCTTCACCGCCGTGCGAACCTTCAGTAAATTGATCACTGTAGGTCGAATAGTTACGCAGGCGCCACGCGCCGAGGTTTGCCCCGCTGCGCAGGTTAACGAAGTTACTTTGCGACTGACCGCTGTTATCGCGTTGCGTTGTTGAACCGGAATAGCTGTAGTTCAGCATGAACGCGGGAATACCGTTATCCCAGCGCTTCGGATCAACCGAGTTACGCGGACGGACGTTGACCCCGATTTGCGGTACAGTGATGTCGTAACGCTTACGGTTTAAATCCAGGTTTTCAGTGGCCTGCGGCACATAGGCGCTCAGTGGCCTGGTCAGCTTTGCGTCAGGTGCAACGGCTTTCAGATCCGGGAAAACATCCAGTTTAACGCCGTAATCCGCCATCTCCGCGGGCGTGATCGCCCCGTAAAGTTTACCCGGCGCATCCGGCAGGCTGACAAATTCGACATTGCGTGAGTCAACCTGCTGGTTGTTCAGATAAACATCAACCTGATAGGTGCCGGGCATTTGCCCGCCCTTTTCGGCGAAATAATCCAGATTAACACCTTGTAAATCGCCACCGTCACCGATGGACTTAAGCATCTCAGGGTTAAAAGTTTCAGCGGAGAAAGTCAATCCGGGTAAAGATAACAATATGAAAAATGATAAGGGTTTTAATAAAAAAAAGCGGGCGGCTGAGTTACGTTGCAGCATACCTTTTTTTGTTTTAGTCCCTTTTATTCTGATACTGTCTTTTCCCTGACGATTTTTAATATTATTATTTTCCATACTTCACAATCTTTCCTGATTTGAGTCGCTCGACTTATTAAATTGATGCTTTGGCTTTTTCTGTCAGTCCACCAAAGTCATTAATAGCTTGCCAACTAATATTGTTTCCAACCGGAGCATTATCGATTTTCAATGAAGATTTTGGCGGAACTATATAGCCGTCTTTTAATTCATGACCATTGATGCTGACTTTGGTCATACTGACATAATAAGGCGTCGGGTTACTGGCGGTGACAATGGTGCCTGAGCGGGAGAAAGTCAGATGCTGATAAGCTTTTGCAATCGCCTCTTTGTTATTCAACGCTGTCGGACGATAAATCAATTTGATACGGGTATTAATGGAAAACTGGAGCGAGTTCTTTTCTTTCGTCGCAGGTGGTATGGCAAGCGTGTTCAGCCAGTAGATGGACTCTTTGTCCTGCGCTAAGGAAGAGGATGTCTGAGTTATACGCACAGCATTATCCTGGCCTGGTTCTATGCGGAATAATGGTGGAGTCGTAATAAAGGGAACCTTTTCCCCTTTTTTGTCAGAACTCACCCAGGAGCGGATAAGATAGACATTTGAGTCTTCTGTATTCTTAACAGAAAGGGAAGCCTCTTTCACATTACCATTATAGATAACGCGGGTTGCACCAACGGAAAACCCCGCAGAAGCCGAGATCGAAACGCACAAAAACGCTGTACCTAAACACAGCTTAGATAGTATATTCATTTTAACCCTCTATAAAGAATGGCTCTTTCTTCACAGGAAAATAAGAGCCACAGTCATTAAATATTAATCTTATTCATAAGACATCGTGTAGTTGATAGCCATGGAAAAATCACCAGCATTAGTGACTACTGCAGAAGTTGCATATCTGGTTAATGAAATATTATATTTCAGGTCATTAACCCCTTCGATAGCAACACCCTTGCTAACAAATTGCTTAGGAAGAACCTTAGCGCCAGAATCAGCATCAAAAACCATAGCTGCAATGTTCACCTGATTGGCTGTTTTATTATCTCTGTAACCCTGAACGTTCCCATCGAAATAAGTCGGATCTCCATCAAACTTTACAGAGATAGGTGTGCCATTCGGACAATCCACTAACTTTATATTAAAAGGCTTTGTCAGCTGAGCATTAGTATCACCTATTGCAGCCAAGCTCAAAATGCTATTTTTTGCTAAATTACCAAAAGAGAGGGTTGTATTCAGGCTGGCACTGTCAATGCTACATGTCCTCGTGGTAACATTTCCTGAGAAATTCAGAGTGCCAGTTTCAGCAGCCTGAGCGCCCGTTAACCCCATACCCAACATCATCGCAACAGCAAAACTTAATTTTTTCATAATATGGTTTAATCCTTTGAACCGGGTTAATAAAAATAAAACAGTTTTTTTAAAAACTTAATTATTAACAGCGGATATTAGTTATATGTCAGGGAGAAATTAGTGGTTGCAGTGAAAGCACCGGCGGTAACTTTTTCTGCCGTTGACATCGCAGCGGCCTGCATCGCAATCGTTGCCGAACCGGTTTCAGCATTAATGGATGCAACTGCAGAGGACGAATTCATCGGGATCAATGAACCATCCATGTTATACAGAGCAATACCGAGACCGGCTGCAGTTGATTCATCATTGAGCGCGAGTAATTCATTATTAGTCGCATCGGCAGCACCGAGTGCAATCAGCGATACACCACTTTGAGTTACCGGGCATTCAGTCAGCACAACGTTAATATCTTTTTTGGCAGAAATTGAACCAATTGTTGGGAAACTTGTAGACGCCATGTCCCCCAGAGCAACTGGAGCTGCGATGCTGGCAGCATCCACCTGACAGCCGGTCTCAATAATAGTACCGCCAACGTTGATGGTGCCGTCAGCCGCGTTTGCGCCCAGTGCGGCAACCATGCCGGCAGCCAGTACGCTCATCTTAAAAAATGTGTTAATTTTCAAAATATATCTCCATTGAAATCGTGATTTAATTCCCTGAATCCATAAACAGGGGAGACGCATTATTCACATTACGAGCCATGAAATAAACACAGTGAACTGAAAGATTCTTTAAGTTTGTTAAAGGATTCGAATTACATGTGTCATAACAAATAATTACCTTATAAAAAAACTCCTAATCGCTTTTAATAACACCATGATAATTAAAAATTCATTAATAAAAGTAGCGTCGGCCATCAGGTATATTATAAAGTTATAACGCAACCACCCCTGCTTTATAGCGCATGTAGAAATGATGATGGTTATGGGTAAATTATTGAATTTACCATCTTTTCATAAAATAATTTCATAGTTATTTTTAATATCTCGAAAAATCAGAATTCAAAACTACACTTTTAAGTGCACGGGTTTAAATGACCTTATCTTTCTGTACAACAAAGTGAGAAAAATATGAAAGCAACTCATAATACCGAACGTCTTAATGCTGTTAAAGGCTTTGACCTCAATCTAATAACAATGTTTGAGTCTGTCTACATTCATGGCAGCGTTACCAAAGCGGCCAATATTTTGGGGCTCACCCCCTCGGCTGTCAGTCAGGCGCTGGGACGCTTACGAGATCATTTTTCTGATCCATTATTCGTCCGGCAAGGGAAAAGCCTTTTCCCTACAACAACGGCGAATAGCATTCATGATAAATTGTTTGAATCTTATGATAATTTATTAGCCCGTTTCCAGGAGATAGATAGCCCGTCAACCATTACAAGCCTGGCTGTCAACTGCCCACCCTATTTATCCCTGACTATTCTGGGACCTTTAATCAGGCAGGTCGCTAAGATCGCGCCGGACTGTAAGGTTGTTCATACCACCGCAGGAAATTCTCTTTCGACAATAGATGATTTATTGACATTCCGTAAAACGGACATCGTATTTGATATAAACCCGCACAATAACTTATCCCGAAATACATTTTTGCTGTACGAAGAACCTTTGGTTGTGATATGTGCTAAAAATCACCCAAGAGTTAATGAGAAAGCGTTGCCGGAGGAATTGATGAAGGAAGATTTCACGTTTATTGATAATGAAAGCCTGGTCAGAATTAATTTCGCCAGGCAACTTGAGAAGACAACAAAAATGAAAAGGAAAATCCGCTATTCTGTCGGGTATGTCGGATCTGCGATGCCCATTATTGAAGCTACTGATACTCTGGCGTTCGTTCCTCTCCATGCCTATGAACAATACAAAAATCAGTATGAGATACGTCCGGTAGCTGTAGATTTTAATCTTCCAAAGTTACCGGTCTATATGATTTATAATAAAACTTCTTTAAATAACACCTTCTTCTCTGACCTCATTAAATCTCTGGAGAAAGCTTTCCCCCCTGTGCATGCATAAAAGCAGTCCGGATTAAATAAGCACCTGACAGGTGCCTGGCGTGATAGTAAAAAAGGCAACATACATCGCCTTTTTTACTTCTCAGACACGGCTTAAACATTCAAAACGTATACATCAGAAACAGAACCGAAGCGGGACGCTTTATACGCCTGGGTATACATCGCGCCTAAATACACGCCGTGCGCGTCATACTTGATCGCACCGGAATACGCTTCAGTTTGAAAAACAGCCATCTTCTAAAACTGTTCTGCTTGCACATCCGGTGCTGGCGGCCAATATTACTGAACGGGATCTTGACCACGGGTGAGATCCGGCTCATTACACCGGCCGCGCCGCGCAAAAAGTTGATGAGGTCATCCGCTTTGCCGTGCAGTCCGGTCATCTGACTTCTTCTGAGGGATCCGGGTTATGACACAACATTTCAGGCGGCTGACGCTGGATGATAAACACGATTATCTGGCGCTGATGCTGGACGCTTATGCGCCAATCAAAGCACTCGGGATTCAGTTTGATGCTGCCACCGCCGATCTGGCAAGCGTGACACAACATCTCAACGATCATGCAGTGTTTGCGCTCTTTGATGACCAGCGGATGGTGGCTTCGGTCACCCTGCGCTTCCCGTGGGGTGCAATGCCGGGACTCATAGGCCTGCCGCATATTGGCTGGTTAGGCACGCATCCGGATTACGCCGGTCAGCGTCTCGGCAAAAAGCTGCTGGACTGGCTGGAAGACAACATTCTGATCCGCGAACTGAAAGCCCCGGCTTACTCGCTTGGCACCGCCACCAGCCATCCGTGGCTGCGTGACATGTACCTGAAACTGGGTTTTCAGCCGGTCTTCGAAAGAGACATCGGCAAAGGACACACCACGCTGTACATGAAAAAAGTTCTCGATGAAAAAAGCCACACCCGCTGGCTGGAACGTCAGGAAAATTTGTTATGAGCCTCACCGCCATGCTGACGAAACGGATTGTCAGCGCGGTTTATAACCTCGTCCGGCGGTATTAGTGAAAGAGCCCGGGGGATCTTGGGGGGCGGCGGCAGGCCGCCCCCCAAGTCGGTGTGGGCCGACGCCCACGGTTTTGACTTTGAAGTTAACGCCCGTATGGGCGGCCACCCCATCCCCTATTCCATCTCCCGCAACTGCATAGCAACTATTGTTGTTTTACATCGTTTGTTCCTGACTTTAATAATCGTTGTTAACGATGTGTTGCGAACAACAGGAACTGGATATGAGCCACGTGATCCGCCTTGCTCAGGAGTCTGAAGCAGCGGCGCTGCACAGCCTTTTGCAAAAGGCTTACGCGCCGCTGCTGGAACATAACATTCATTTCACCATCACCCGCGCCAGCGTTGAAGACGTGCGGGATGTTATCCGCAATGAAACCACCTATGTGCTGGAAAACGACGGCGTACTGACGGCGACGCTGACCACCCGTTTTTTGTGGACACCGGCAAAAAATCATCTTGCACCGTGGCCGTTTGTGCACTGGTTTGCGGTGGCAGAACATGCCAAAGGCCAGGGATTTGGCAATGAAATTATCCGCTACGTGGAAGAGACGTTTTTGCGTGACACGCTGAAATCACCGGCGGTGTATCTGGCAACGGCGGTGAAACATCCGTGGCTGACCGGGTTATATCAGCGACGGGGTTATGAGCCATTTCATACCGCGACCAACCCGCTGGGTGTCGAACTGGTCTATCTGCGCAAAATTCTCAACCAGCAGGCATTCGAAGCACAGGAGCAGGCGCCACTGGTGCGCTCCATCGCTGAATTACGCACGCTGGTTTAACGGCGGCTGAATAATATATTCTTAAGGATGAAACAATGAGTCAGAAAAAACAAATACGCCTGGGTGCCATTATTCAGGGCGCATCCGGAAATATGTCTGCATGGCGTCATCCGGATGCGGTTGCTGATGCCAGTATTAATATTCAGTTCTGCCAGCAATTAGCGCAACGAGCTGAACAGGCTAAATTTGATTTCTTATTTGTCGCCGACGGACTTTATATTACTGAGAAATCTATTCCGCATTTCCTCAACCGTTTTGAACCGATTACCCTGCTTTCTGCCCTGTCGCTGGTCACCCGCAAAATCGGACTGGTCGCCACCTTATCCACCTCCTACAGCGAGCCGTTTACCGTCGCGCGTCAGTTCGCCAGCCTCGATCATCTGAGCGGTGGCCGGGCGGGCTGGAACGTGGTGACCTCGCCGCTGGAAGGCTCGGCGAAAAACTTCTCCCGCGATAAGCACCCGGAACATGACGAGCGTTACCGCATCGCCAGTGAATACGTCAGCGTGGTGAAAGGGCTGTGGGATTCCTGGGAAGAAGATGCATTTGCGCGCAACAAAGCCACTGGCCAGTTCTTTGTGCCGGAGAAACTGCACACACTCAATCATCACGGCAAATACTACTCGGTGCAGGGGCCGCTGAACGTCGGACGCTCCCCGCAGGGCCGTCCGATCGTCTTTCAGGCCGGGGCGTCGGAACAGGGCAAAGCCTTTGCTGCCGAAGCCGCTGACGCCATTTACACCCGTCAGGAAACCCCCGAACTGGCCCGCGCATTTCGTCTCGATGTACAGCGTCAGCTGGTGGAAAACGGCCGTGCCGCCGAAGACATCCGCGTCTTTCAGGGCATCAGCGTGATTATCGGTGAGTCGCCTGCCGATGCTGAACGTCGATATCAGGAAACCGCCCAACTGGTGACGCTGGAAAGCGCGCTGGATTATCTTGGCCGCTACTTTGAGCATCACGATTTTGCACAATACGACCCGGATGCACCATTCCCGGACATCGGTGATTTGGGGCAAAACAGCTTCCGCAGCACCACAGATGAGATCAAACGCAACGCCCGTGAACGTGGATTAACCCTGCGTCAGGCCGCACTGGAAGCCGCGACACCACGACCGACCTTCTCCGGTACCGCCGAAGATGTCGCCGACGGTCTGGAACATTGGTTTACCTCAGGTGCGGCCGACGGTTTTATCGTCCGGGGCGGCACCCCGACGGCGTTTGATGATTTCACCGACCGTGTGATCCCGATTTTGCAGGCGCGGGGATTGTACCGGACGGACTATGAGGCACAGACCCTGCGGGGGAATCTGGGGTTAAGTGAGCCGGAGAATCAGTTTGTTTCTGTGCGGGAGTACGCATGATAACGGTCAGCGGATTGAATAAATCATTTAACCAGTTCCCTGCTCTGTCGGATATTAATTTCACTGTAAAAAAAGGGGAAGTGGTATCGATTATTGGCCCTTCGGGTTCCGGGAAATCCACCCTGTTACGTTCGCTGAATTTGCTGGTCAGGCCGGATTCCGGCCTGATGCAGATTGGTGATAAACACATTAATGCTGCAACCCTTACCCGCAAACAAACGGGCGATTTTCGCCGCCAGACATCCATGGTTTTTCAGCACTACAATTTGTTTAAAAATAAAACCGCACTGGAAAATATCACTGAGATCTTACGTTTTACCCAAAAACTGAATAAAGCGCAGGCGCGGGAACGGGGTCAGGAATTGCTGGCGCAGGTGGGGCTGACGCACAAATCGGCAGCCTATCCCGGCACTCTTTCCGGTGGACAGCAGCAGCGCGTCGGTATCGCCCGCGCAATGGCCGTTGATCCGCAGGTGATTTTATTTGATGGGCCCACGTCTTCTCTGGATCCCGAAATGCGCCGTGAAGTGCTGAACCTGATTGAAGGGCTGGCCGGTCGCGACTTAACCATGATGATCGTCACGCATGAAATGGGGTTCGCCCGCAATGTTTCTGACCGGATATTTTTCATGGAGCACGGTCATATTATCGAACAAGGCGAACCGGCAAAAATATTCCAGACCGTTTCCGGAAACCGCACCCGTTCTTTTTTACATGATTTTACCTGATGGCCGTAAACGGAATTTTTCACAATGAATTTTGATTTCCCTTATATGCTCGGCGTTATTCCGCAGATCCTCGTCTATCTTCCCGTGACTTTGCTGATTTCATTTCTTTCCATTCTACTGGCAACCGTTCTGGGCATTATTTTCGCCTTATTACTCAGGGCCGGTAAAATACCCGCGGCTTTCGCGCATCTTTATATTTCATTCTTTCGTGGTACGCCGGTACTGGTACAGTTATTGATTATTTATTTTGGTCTGCCGCAAATTATCCCTTCGATGAATTCACTGAGTGCCATGAATGCGGTGATCCTCGGTTTAAGCTTAAACACGTCTGCCTATCTGGCGGAAATCTTCCGTGCCGCTATCGACTCCGTCGATAAAGGGCAACTGGAAGCCTCTCTGGCCTCCGGGCTGAGCATGTTTAAAGCCTCCAGCCGTATCCTGTTTCCGCAAGCCTGCCGCAATGCGATTCCGGCTACCGGCAACGTCTATATCGGCCTGATCAAGAACTCCTCACTGGCGTTCACCTTAGGCGTGAGCGAACTGCTGGCTGCAGGAAAAATGGTGGCCACAGAGTCGCTGAAATTCTTCGAAGCGTATTTCGCTGTGGCGCTGGTCTACTGGGCGCTGACCATCATTTTCAGTGAGTTACAACGTCGCCTCGAAAAACATCTCGGCAAACCCTATGCCGGTTAAACAGGAAATTTTCATATGCGATTGTTAACACTGTCTATTTTATCCCTTCCCCTTTTACTGACTGCCTGCGATAAACCCGCCGTCAAAGCGGATGATCAACCCGTTCTGCGGGTGGGCGCGACACCGGACGGTTATCCGCACTATTTTAAAGAGGGCGACACCATCAAAGGATTCAGCACGGATATTCTCAACGCCGTCGCCGGCAAGATCCACTACAAAGTTGAATGGGTAACCTCCGACTGGGTGGGCGTTCTTGGCTCTCTGGAAACCGGCAAAGTGGATACCGTGGGCAATTTTGCTGACACGCCGGAGCGGCGCAAGAAATATGATTATTCAGCGCCCTACTATTACTCTGCGGCGCAACTGGCAGTCAGTAAAAACAACACCACTATTCACGGTTTACAGGACATGAAAGGGAAAACGGTCGCCGCCGATCTCGGTTCGAACTATGGCAAAGTCCTGAAAGAATTTGACCCGAAAAACGAAATCAGGTTGGTGACCTTTGAGGGTATGGATGTGGTGGTTAACAGCGTGGCGCAGGGAAAAGTCGATGCGTATGTTTCCGGCCAGGTGATCCTGCTCGGGCAAATCAAGCGTAAAAATCTGCCGCTGAAAGTCGTCGGAGAACCCTTTGGCCTGAAACAGGTCGCCCTGCCATTCAGAAAAGATGCGCGCGGAGAAGCGCTGAAACAAAAAGTGGATGTCGCACTCGGTGAATTACGGGCAGACGGCACATTGAAGAAGATTTCCGAAAAATGGTTTGACCGGGATCTGAGTGTGGATACGGAATTAACCTCGGTCAGCAAAAGACAATAAACGCATTTTTACCGTGGCTTTCCGCTCCAAAACCCCGCCCGAAACAGGCGGGGTTTTGGATTCCAGTCCGGAATGTGCGTATTATCGATTAATAATCACCACTTATGCATTTGATGTAAACAATATCTGTGATACATGAAAACAAGTAAATAATTGAAATTATAGGGAATTGTGATGAGCTCGATTATACCCACATTGCCAGCAGACAGTTTCGAGATTATAACCTTTGGGGTTGGCCATGGTGATTGTCATCTGGTAGAGCTTCACCATCATGGTAAAGTCGCCTTTCGCCTGTTATATGACGGTGGTGTCTCTTTGCCTCAAGCTTTAACCGATCACCTGAATGACCATAAAAAAGAAGACGGAAGTGAGGATCTTGATGTGGTTGTTCTAAGCCACATTGATCACGACCATCAGGGGGGATTTCACTCACTGCTAAAAAAAACAGACATTACTATCGGCGAACTCTGGCTGCCCTGTTTACCGGCTTTTGAAAGGCTTAGCTGGTTATTTGCACCAAGAGTGCAAGACGCTGTTTCCAAAGCAAAAGGCCTTGAGAATGAAGCTAATACAAGAAAGATCCCTGTTATCTATCCTCTTGAAGGCTATAAACATCGTTTTCAAACCAATGGCAATGTGACGGTTTCCGTTATTTCACCTGCACGGAAAATGATAAAACGTCTTTATAGCGCCCCCTATTCAGAACTTGAAACATTACTGGCTCATGAATCACTGCCCCATGAATGGCTTATACGGGGTGAATCATGGCAAGAGGAGGAGCAATTTTCCGAGGCGGCAAATGTATTCGACACCATGAATGCGCTCTCACGAGATAATTTTTCTCCGGTGAGTAATCAGGATAACAATCTGCGTAATCAAAACAACATAGGTCAAAGAATAAAGAAATATCGTGATAATACTTCTGAACCTAATTTTTTTGGTAATTCCGTTTTAAACGATACCTCGCTGGTTATTGTTATTGATGCATTACTGGACGGTAGTCAACGCAGACGCATCGTTTTAACCGGGGATCAGGAAAACTGGTCCTGGATTTGCTCAGAATATCCTGCTGGTCTTGGAGTTGATGTGCTTAAAGCACCGCACCACGGAGGAAGAGTTTATCTTTCGGATAATAAACCTAAAGACAGGGATGATTTAGATCAGTTTTATATCTGGATGCGTCCAAGAATTGCCGTAGTAAGTGCAAAAGGCACGCATAATTTACCGCGTCAAGACTTTCGTGAAGCATTAAGAGCAGTGGGAACAACACTGGCTTGTCCTAATACAAGAACCAAAGAGTTTATTTTCAATGATATAAGCAATCCGCTAAAAAAATCATGCTTTGAACATTTTGCGTGTAACAGTCAAGATCAAACAAAGGCGCTGCGTGTGCGCATGACAGCATTGCAGGAAGATGTTAATACCGCGGCCTGCTTACAAGGAAACTGCCATAGAGGAGCCGCACCGATCGTTGTATTGCAGCAAAAGATCATTGAACCAGATGAATCTTTTGTTCGCTGGACTCAAACTGAAGTGCGAAAAAATGCGGAATGGTTAGAAAAACTCTTAATGAATGACCGCAAAAATCATCTCAAAGATTGGCCGGAAAGCGAACGACTGGACCACGATGTTGAAGCCGTAAAGTGGTCAGCAATACACAATCAGGCCGAAGCAGAACAACGTACAGCGTTTGCATTCGACCCTTCATACGTACTGAAGTATGCTGCTGTGCACGGTATAATATGGGGCTCCGAAGATTTGAAATATGGAAGCACCTGTGATTTAGTTGCAGCAAT
Source organism: Rahnella sp. NRRL B-41462 (assembly GCF_003263525.1). Taxonomy (NCBI): domain Bacteria; kingdom Pseudomonadati; phylum Pseudomonadota; class Gammaproteobacteria; order Enterobacterales; family Yersiniaceae; genus Rahnella; species Rahnella sp. NRRL B-41462. The sequence goes on from NZ_JYDF01000110.1 coordinate 26,753, forward strand.
ATCTGATACAGAATATAAAAACTTGCTCAATAAGGTTAAAGAATATTCTGGTTTTTTATTAAAAATTTCAATGCCAGATTCACGCAGCCTGCATGTCATAGACAATATTGAAATTCTGGAAAGTGCAGAATTTTCTGTTTTAATGGAATTCTGGTCAGCGTGGGCCTACATTCCCTATGAAATATTCATCCGGCATGTCAAACCCAGGTTATTACGTGATATTGCAAAGCATTATTCAGCCAGTATCGTGAACAACATGGATCCCCATTTTCCGATCTCAACTAACGCTAAAAATTCTTATGCCACGTTATATCTTTACAATAATAAAGCAGTTAGCCCTGACTTCTATGAAAAAAATAGCTGGTACAGATTAGATGAAAAACTTACGGGCTATATAAGCGCTCATGCATTTATGGCGCAAATGGAACAAAGCAAAGGAAGTGTGCTTCCAATACTAAACTACTCACATAGAGGTTACACACCAGATTTAAGCTCATTAGAACGATTTGTTAAAAATTTCCGCGAGTTATTTGCAGACGAGGAGGAAGAAAAAAGTAATTACCCCAAAGACTTTGAAACTGCGCCTTGGTTGAAGTTATGGGGTAAGGATATAAAAAAACAGAGCTGATTTTTATTGTACTCATTTTGGATAACCGGAGGTTATTTACGGCTCCCGGTTATCCATATCCTTATCCTTCACTTACAACTGTTTAATCGTTCACGCTGTTTTGTTTTTTCTTACTACCCTCCCCGCCAGATACGCCAGCGTCACACACAGCAGGTAATACATCAGCCCGACCAGCAGGAAGATTTCTGCCGGGTAAATTTGCACCCGGTTGTTCACCTGTCCGGCCACCGTGGTGAGTTCCGGCACGTTGACGATAAACGCCAGCGACGTGTCTTTCACCAGTGAGATCAGCAGTCCGAGATAGGACGGCAGCAGATTCGGCCACGCCTGCGGTAACAGCACGAACAACAGCACTTTGCCGTAGCTCATGCCGGACGCGATCCCCGCTTCGGTTTGCCCGCGCGGCAAGGCTTCCAGACCCGCCAGCGTCGAATGCATCACCGCCGCCGAGGTAAACCAGGCCAGTGCCAGAATCACCGTCAGCGGACCGGGGATCGATCCGCCAAACACCACCGGCAGCAGGAAATACAGCCAGAAAATCACGAAAATCAGCGGAATGCCGCGGATAAACGACGCCCAGATAAACAGAATTTTTCGCGTCCAGCCGCCGAAACGCCACGCCAGTGCCGCCATCAGAACCCCGGCCAGTAACGCCAGAACGCCCGCCGATGCCGCCATGATTAATGTGAGCAACACCCCGCCCGGCTCACCGTCAGCCAGTCTTCCCCACAGCAGATAAGTGAAATTATCCTGCAAAACAGACCCGTCAAATTCCATCGCGGGTTTCCTCCGTCATTGCCGCCTGCGGCCTGCGCTGCGGACGTTTCGGACCAAACGCCGTCATCAGCCCGCCGAGGATCAGCCCGAGCGCCAGATACAGCAATGTCCCGACCGCAAACCCTTCGAAGGCGTGTGCGTTATAGCTTTCAATCTGACTGACCTGATACGTCAGTTCCGAAAAACCGATGCCGGTCGCCAGCGAGGAAAGCTTCATCAGATTCAGATACTGGCCGGTGACTGGCTGCCACGCATTGGTCAGCGCCTGCGGCAAAAGAATGGAAAGCAGCAATGTCTTGCGGCTAAACCCCTGCGAAATCGCCGCTTCAGTCTGGCCTTTGGGCACGGAATTCAGACCCGCCTGCACTTCTTCCACCAGAAACGCCGCCGTGAACAGCGCCAGCCCCCAGGCCGCACACAAAAATTCCGGCGTCAGCCAGGCAATGTTGCCCGGAAACGTTGCCCACGGATGATTGTCGCCAATGTAAAAACGCCAGCTTTGCGGCAGCGCGCCATACGCCGCGAAATACCAGAACAGCAGTTGCACCAGCAGCGGCGTGTTACGGAAAACAGAGACAAACGCCGCCACCGCGCCGCGTGCAATACGCGAGGTACTCAGGCGCAGCGCAATCAGCAGCACAGTCAGTAACGTAGCGATCAGACTGCCCGCCAGGCTGACATACAGCGTGGTGAGAAAGCCGGAGATAATCCATTGCAAAGGCTGGCCGCTCAGCACGCCCGCCCAGTCAGGATGCCAGATCATCGCTCTGCTCCTGCCTGCGGATGCAGCGGAAACAATACTTTCTGCAAAAACCGCTGCGCGCGCGGATGTTGCGGACGCAGGAAGAAATCTTCCGGCTGCGCCTGTTCGAGAATTTCTCCGCCATCCATGAAAATCACCCGGTCGGCGATTTCACGGGCAAAACTCATTTCGTGCGTCACCACAATCATGGTGATGCCACTTTTCGCCAGCTCCTGCATCACCAGCAGCACTTCGCCGATCATTTCCGGATCGAGCGCTGAAGTCGGTTCATCAAATAAAATTATGTTCGGATCGGTGACCAGCGCCCGGGCAATTGCCACGCGCTGTTGCTGACCGCCGGATAGCTGCTCGGGATAATGCCGCGCTTTATCCCCCAGCCCGACACGCGTCAGCAGCGCCCGCGCCTTTTCCCGCGCTTCACTTTTCTTCCAGCCATGCACTTTGATCAGCGCCAGACTGACGTTGTCTTCGGCGGTGAGATGGGCATACAGATTGAACTGCTGAAACACGAAACCGATATGCGTGCGTAACTGGCGTAATGCCGCGCCTTTGAGGTTTCGCGTCGGCAGATTGTCGATCAGGATCTCGCCGCCTGAGGCGGATTCAAGCTGATTAATCAGGCGGATCAGGGTGGATTTTCCGGAGCCGGAAGGCCCGCAAACGGCCACCACTTCGCCGCTGTCCACACGCAAATCGACGTTGCGGATCACTTCATGCGGACCAAAAGATTTACTGACCTGACGAAATTCGACGGCAGCGGTTTTACCGGCGGATGAATGTGAAAAAACCGCAGACGTTGCTGCGGTTGAGTAAGTGTCTTGCGGCATGTGCCTTACCTTGCATAAAACAGATTATTTGGCTTCGATTTTGAACAGACGCGGCTGAGGAGATTTGGTCTGCGGGCCGAACCAGACGTTATAAATGCTGACCGCCTGGCCGTTTTTCTCCAGATTCAGCAGCTCGTCGTTGACCACTTTCAGCAGGCTGGTTTCGCCTTTTTTCACGCCAACGCCAATCTCTTCCTTGCTCAGCAATTCAGGCAACACTTTGTATTTCGCCTTGTCCGGCGCGCCATCCAGCAGACCGGCCAGAATGGTGCTGTCCTGGGTAATCGCCTGCACGTTGCCGTTACGTAAAGCGGAAAGCGCCAGCGGAATATCGTCATAAGACAGCACGCGGGATTGCGGGAAGCGATTATGCAACTCCTGCTCACCGGTGGTGCCTTTCACCGCGCCAATGCGCGCCGTAGCATACGCATCGAGCTTATCCGGCGATCCGGCGGGCACCAGGAACTGCTGGCCGGTGACGAAATAAGGCACGGAGAAGTCGATCACTTTCGCGCGTTCCGGGGTGATGGTGATATCAGCCACAATCAGATCCGCCTTGCCGGACTGCAACAACGGAATACGGTTGGCCGGATTGGTCGGTACCAGTTGCAATTTAACACCCAGCGTTTTCGCCAGCGCTTTGGCGAAATCGACGTCATAGCCGACAATATCGTGCGTTTTCGCATCCAAAGACCCAAACGGCGGATTGGAATCGAAAGTCGCAACTTTCACAACACCGGCTTTTTTGATATCCGCCAGTTGGTCAGCGTGGGCGGTAAAGGTGGAAAGCGTGCTGATTGCCAGAACCAGCCCGGCAGCAATTTTGCTTGTTGTCATTTGACGTTGATTAAACTGAATAGCGGCCATCGTTTTTCCTTATGAATAGTCTGCAGAGGGCTTGCGCCCCAAATTTACAAAGCAGGAGATTTGATTTTTTTTCTTTTGTGAGTCAGAGAATTGCATAAGGAATGAGGTCGATGCCACTAACAAAAAAGGATATAGATGGATCAATTAAGCATAAGCTTTTCGGATGATCGTGCGGGGGAGTTGTGCGTGCTGCCGATTCAGAAATCTTGCTGAACGGAGCGG
>NZ_JYDF01000111.1:0-11408 GCF_003263525.1 Rahnella sp. NRRL B-41462
GGAGCCGCTTTTTTAGCGTGTTTCACGTGTTTCTTAGCCGCCTGCGCCTTCTGAGCGACTGGTGCTTTTTTAGCGGCTTTTTTGTGTTTCTTGGCAGCTTGCGCTTTCTGAACAGGTTTCTTGTGTGCTTTATGCTTAGTGGCATGAGCAGGAGCTGCGGTGGTTGTGGTAGCAGCAGGTGCCGGCGTTGCGGTAGTTTCAGCAGCGAAAGCGACAGAAGACAGGCCCATTGCAGCGGCTACAACCAGAGCTAATACTTTTTTCATCTTTAATTCCTCAGGGATCTTGGTTTGTGTGTCTACCCCACTGCGGGGCCGATGTGAGAATAATAGGCGTGACAAACCTTGCTGTCCGTGAGTGATTGGTTTCGGCGTGTAACGGTATGTATAAAGAGAAAGTATTATTAATTTCAATTGGTTGGGTTTTTAAAAAGCGAGGGAGACGTGCGGATTTCAAGCTTAGTTACAACATACTTATGAGGTGTGCTTTCTATTTCTGGCTGGCACTCTGCTTACCGTGGATTTATATCGTCTGGCATCACCATCTCCACACTTTTCCAGGCGTGATGACCTCAGGTAAAGGCACATCCCAGTGTTCCACCGGTAAAGCATCGACATGCTGACAATCGTGCGCTAATCCGATCGGATACGGCCCGCCTTCTTTCCAGCGCTCAAGTGTGCGGTCATAAAAGCCACCACCCATACCTAAACGTTGCCCCGCACTGTCGAACGCCACCAGCGGTGTCAGGATGATATCCAGTTGCGCCAGTGGGATCACCTGCGTGACATCCAGTTGTGGCTCAAGAATGTTGAGCCGGTTGCGCACCAGCGTCGTATCGGGCGTATAACGCAGAAAAAGCAGATTACCCGGCGAGAAAGGGTGCAGCACTGGCAGACAAAGCTGTTTGCCTTCGTTCCACAAACGGGCGATCAACGGTGCGGTATCCAGCTCACCATCAAAGGACAGAAACAGGGAGACTGAAGTGGCGGAATGAATTTTCGGATGGGTTGCAACGCGTTCTGCAGCCTGCAGCGCAAAATGAGTTTGCTGTTCAGCGGTCAGCGTATTTCTGCGTTGGCGTATTTCACTGCGGATGGTTTGTCGGGCAGAAGCAAAAAGCGGCGTGTAGGGCATAGATACAAACACCAGAAAGGGATGTACCAAAAAGAAAGGGGAATCTCCGAGATGCCGTCGCAGGCTGTAACCCTTGAACCCATGGTTCAAGGTGAACGTGCTGTCGCAATCTTTAGGCTTCTCGGACGGACCGAGCATGCGCACCGATTACGGATCATCACATTCTGTTGGTACTAATTATCGGCTCAGGGGACGGGCCCGCTGGCGAACATCTCAGAGAAATTTTTTACCGTTTCTGACGACCTGTGACCAGTCAGTCAGCAACGTGTGTTATTCGAAAGGCGCCCCTTCACGTTCAGAGATCCGGCCTTGTTCGAGCAATGCCTGCTCGATGGTTTGTTGCAACATCCGTATACGTTGTTCCATATTGGATGCGTAGTCGCGCGTTTTCAACCTTTCCTGAGCAAGTTCGTGACATACGTTCAATGCCGCGATGAATACCAGTTGCTCCGTATTGGTGACTCTAGTGCGAACTTTCAGATCTTGCAACCGCTGATTAAGATCTTCAGCTGCCAGATTCAGTGCTTCCTGTTGTTCTGGCGGACAATTCACCCGTAAAGAGCGACCAAAAATTTGAATATCTACCGGTTGTGCAGACATGCCACCTTCCTGCTGATTTATTCGTCCGCCCCAACGTGACCACTACGACCTGGCGCAGGATGTTGGAAGCGGGCGCCACTATAACTATCTCAATACCAGGTTACAACCCCATGACCGGCTGACTGCTGCCCGATTGTTCAGAGCGTGCCATTCATGTTTAAGACCACCCCATCACGGGCTGCTAATCTGGTACTACGACAGACCTTGGTGGTAGCATAACACGAACTTAACCTGCCAACGATGGCGAATGCGCATGTCTATAGAGAATACTTACCCTACTTACGATTCGTTGGATCAAAACCTGAAACAACAATCGGTTGCTTTGACCGCAGCAGAAATGCACGGTTTGATCAGTGGTTTGCTGTGCGGTGGCAATCGCGACGGCAGCTGGCTGACGATGGTGCATGATCTGACTAACGAAGGTATGGCCTTCCCGCACACGCTGGCAGATTTGCTGCAACAATTGCGCAAAGTGACGTCAGACACTCTCGAAGATGACAGCTTCGAATTCAAAATGTTGATGCCCGACGATGAAAAACACATCTTTGAGCGTGCCGATGCGCTGGCCGGATGGGTTAACCATTTCCTGCTTGGCCTGGGCATGATGCAGCCAAAACTCGCCAAAGTGAAAGGCGAAGTCGGTGAAGCGATCGACGATTTGCGCAGCATCGCGCAACTGGGCTACGACGAAGATGAAGATCAGGAACAACTGGCGCAATCTTTAGAGGAAGTGGTGGAGTACGTCCGTGTTGCCGCCATTCTGTGCTTTGGTGAATTTGGCCACAGCCGCCCGACGGCTGCGGAAAATCACCGTACTTTGCATTGATGGTACATTGCATTACATAAACTGATTGCACTCATTAAAACGATTTCAGGAGAAGGTGATGACTCAGCAAGAGTACGAGAATCGTCGTCAGGCGCTGTTAGCGAAGATGGCCCCGGGAAGTGCTGCGGTAATTTTTTCTGCGCCCGAAGCACCACGCAGTGCCGACAGTGAATACCCGTATCGTCAGAGCAGTGATTTCTGGTATTTCACCGGTTTCAATGAGCCGGAAGCGGTATTGATCCTGGTGAAAAGTGATGAAAATCATAACCACAGCGTCCTGTTTAACCGCGTCCGTGATCTCACCGCTGAAATCTGGTTTGGTCGTCGTTTAGGTCAGGAAGCCGCGCCCGCCAGGCTTGGCGTGACCAAAGCGCTGCCTTTTGATGATATCAACGATCAGCTTCATCTGCTGCTTAACGGTCTCGACGTGCTGTATCACGCACAGGGCGATTACGCCTATGCGGATGAAATCGTTAACCGTGCCATGGAAAAACTGCGCAAAGGCTTCCGTCAGAATCTCTCGGCCCCGGCCACTGTCACCGACTGGCGTCCGTGGGTGCATGACATGCGCCTGTTCAAATCGGCTGAAGAGATTGCCGTTATGCGCCGCGCCGGACACATCACCGCGCTGGCTCATACCCGTGCGATGGAAAAATGCCGTCCGGGCATGTTCGAATATCAGCTTGAAGGCGAGATTCATCACGAATTCACCCGTCACGGTGCACGTTATCCTTCCTATAACACCATTGTGGGCGGCGGCGAAAACGGCTGCATCCTGCATTACACCGAAAACGAATGTGAACTGCGTGACGGCGATTTAGTGCTGATTGACGCTGGTTGTGAATATCAGGGTTATGCCGGTGATATCACCCGCACGTTCCCGGTGAACGGCAAATTCAGCAAAGCGCAGCGCGAAATCTACGACATCGTGCTGGCGTCAGAATATAAAGCGCTGGAAGTGTTCGGGCCGGGCAGCAGCATTCAGGCCGCGACCGAAGCCGCAGTTTGCGTGATGATTGAAGGTCTGGTCAAACTGGGCGTGATGAAAGGTGATGTTGAAACCCTTTACGCGGAGCAGGCACACCGCCAGTTCTTCATGCACGGTCTTTCCCACTGGCTGGGGCTGGACGTTCATGATGTCGGCCATTATGGCTCAGTGGATCGCAGCCGTACGCTGGAGCCGGGCATGGTGCTGACCGTTGAACCGGGTCTGTATATCGCGCCGGATGCCGACGTACCGGAAGCATACCGCGGCATCGGTATTCGTATTGAAGACGACATTCTGATCACCACCACCGGTATTGAAATTCTGACCGGCGATGTGGTGAAAGAAGCCGATGATATTGAAGCGTTAATGGCGGCGGCAAAGAAATAATATGAGCATCGTAATTGTTGGCGGCGGCATGACCGGTGCCACGCTGGCGCTGGCGATTTCCTCGCTGACGCAGGGACGTTTGGCGGTGCATCTGGTGGAAGCCACTGCGCCGGAACATCACGGACACCCGGGCTTTGATGCCCGCTCGATTGCGCTGGCACAGGGAACCTGCCAGCAATTATCGCGGGTGGGGATCTGGTCTGCCCTGGCGGCAATCGCCACGCCAATCCGTGATATCCATGTCAGCGATCGTGGTCACGCGGCCTTTGTGAATCTCAATGCCGCGCATTATGGTGTCGAAGCGCTGGGGCAGGTGGTTGAGCTGCATGAAGTTGGCAAACGTCTGTTTGCGATGCTGAAAAATGCACCCGGCGTCACGCTGCATTGTCCGGCGAAAGTTATGGATGTCGCGCGTTCACAAGATTCCGCCAGCGTGACGCTCGACAGCGGTCAAACGCTGACAGCACAGCTTTTGGTGGCCGCTGACGGTTCACATTCTTCGCTGGCAAAAGCCTGCAATATTGGCTGGCAGCGTGAAGATTATGGCCAGATTGCCGTCATCGCCAACGTGGCGACCAGCGAGCCGCACAACAATCGTGCTTTCGAGCGTTTCACCCAACACGGTCCGCTGGCACTGCTGCCGATGTCCGATGGCCGCAGTTCGCTGGTCTGGTGCCATCCGCGCGAAGCGAAAGGCGAGATTGATCACTGGAGCGAAGCGCAGTTCCTCAGTGAGTTGCAAAAAGCTTTCGGCTGGCGACTGGGCACCTTCCGGCAGGCCGGTAAACGGTTCAGTTATCCGCTGCAATTACAGCAAGCCAATAGTCACATCAGCCACCGTCTGGCGCTGGTTGGCAACGCGGCGCAAACGCTGCATCCGATTGCCGGACAGGGTTTTAACCTTGGTCTGCGTGACGTCATGACGCTGGCGGAAACACTGGCTAATGCTGCGGCACAAGGTGCCGATGTCGGCAGTTACCGCGTGCTGAGTGAATATCAGCAGCGCCGTCAGCCCGATCAGCAGGCAACTGTCGGCGTTACCGATGGTCTGATCCACCTCTTTGCCAACCGCTGGCTGCCGTTAATGGTCGGGCGCAATCTCGGTTTACTGGCGATGGAAGGCATTACGCCATTACGCGATGCTTTCACTCGCAGAACGTTAGGTTGGGTTGACCGTTAATCCCTACAGGAAAAATTATGCAATCTTTTGATGTGGTTATCGCCGGTGGCGGAATGGTTGGTCTGGCGCTGGCGTGCGGATTACAGGGCAGCGGTCTGCGTGTTGCCGTACTGGAAAATCAGCAGCCGGATCTTGATACGCCCTTGCCGGAACAGCCTGGCTTGCGGGTTTCAGCGATCAATGCTGCCAGTGAACGTCTGCTGAAATATATCGGCGTCTGGGACAACATTATTGCGCAGCGTGCCAATGCCTATCAGGGGATGGAAGTCTGGGATCGCGACAGCTTCGGCAAAATCGCGTTCCGCGGCGAAGAATACGGTTTCAGCCATCTGGGTCATATTATTGAAAATCAGGTGATCCACCGCGCCTTGTGGCAACGTGCGGAAAAATCTTCCGACATCACATTGCTCACACCGGCAACACTGAAAAATGTGGCGTGGGGAGAAAATGAAGCCTTCATTACCCTGAGTGATGAACGTCAGCTCAGCGCGCGTTTAGTGGTCGGCGCGGATGGCGCACAGTCGTGGCTGCGTAAGCACGCCGATATTCCGCTGACCTTCTGGGATTATCGCCATGATGCACTGGTGGCGACCATACGCACTGAAGAACCGCACCAGTCTGTCGCAAGGCAGGTATTCCACGGCGAAGGTATTCTGGCATTTCTGCCGCTGGCGGATGCACGTCTGTCTTCTATCGTCTGGTCAGTGTCACCGGATGAAGCGCAGCGCCTGAGTGCGCTTGAGCCGGAAGAGTTCAACAAAATCCTTGCCAGTACCTTTGATCTGCGTCTGGGTATTTGTACCGTAGAAAGCGATCGCGTGACCTTTCCGCTGACCGGCCGTTATGCCCGCAGTTTTGCCGGACAACGTCTGGCGCTGGTGGGCGATGCGGCACACACCGTGCATCCGCTGGCCGGGCAGGGTGTCAACTTAGGTTTTATGGATGCCGCAGAACTGGCCTCCGAAATCAAACGCCTGCAAAAAGAAGGCAAAGATTTCGGCCAGCACATGTACCTGCGTCGTTACGAGCGCCGTCGTAAACACAGCGCTGCGCTGATGCTTGCCGGGATGCAGGGCTTCCGCGAACTGTTTGCCGGTGACAATCCGGCCAAAAAACTGTTGCGTGATATTGGACTGACGCTGGCGGATTCCCTGCCGGGCGTGAAGCCGAAACTGGTCCGCCAGGCAATGGGGCTGAATGATTTACCGGAATGGTTACGGGACGATTCGCTTCGATTGAAATAATCTAATTTTAGCTCAATTTTTCCATTACATTTTCTAATCCGGGGCGATTTCTCATTCTGCAAATGGTGAGAAATCCGGCCTTGTCGTTATATAACATCGATACTTTTGATGTTTATTTGTAGATTTTGCGCCACAAACCCCAGTTTACCAGTCAAAAACTCTGCACAATGCCCTTGTGAGATCACTGACATTCATTCTGCTCTGCATATTTTAACTTATGGTTAGTGAGCTTATTCAGTGGTAAGTTCGAGCAAGGGTATCGTTTGCGCCACCACGCAAAATCCCGTCATCATTCGAGCTATCTCCGCGTTGGCTTCCTTCGCGAACCCCGGTCACATAATTATGTATGCTCCCGGGGATTCACTCAGTTGCCGCCTTGATCTAACACGAATGATTTTGGGTTTTTACGTGGTGTGCCGTTTATGCATTTGTATTCAAATGAGGAATAAGATGGTTAAGCAGACTCAGCTTTATGAACAACATGTTGCGTGCGGTGCGCGTATGGTCGATTTCCACGGCTGGATGATGCCTCTGCATTACGGCTCCCAACTGGATGAACACCACATCGTGCGTCAGGATGCCGGTATGTTTGACGTCTCGCACATGACCATTGTCGATCTCCACGGTGCCCGTACCCGTGAATTCCTCCGTTACCTGCTGGCGAACGATGTCGCCAAACTCACCGTTCCCGGCAAAGCGCTCTATACCGGTATGCTCAATGCGTCCGGCGGCGTGATCGACGACCTGATTGTTTACTTCCTCAACGAAAATTATTTCCGTCTGGTGGTTAACTCCGCTACCCGCGAGAAAGATCTGGCATGGATTTCGCAGCATGCAGAACCGTACGCTGTTGAACTGACGGTGCGTGATGATCTGGCGCTGGTCGCTGTACAGGGGCCGCAGGCGAAAGAAAAAGCGGAAACCTTGTTTACCGCCGGGCAAAAACAAGCTGTCGCGGGCATGAAGCCGTTCTTTGGCGTGCAGTCCGGCGACCTGTTTATCGCGACAACCGGTTATACCGGCGAAGCGGGTTATGAAATCGCGCTGCCGCAAGAGCAGGTGGCGGATTTCTGGCAGAAATTGCTGGCAGCAGGCGTGAAGCCCGCCGGTCTGGGCGCGCGCGACACGCTGCGTCTGGAGGCAGGCATGAATCTCTACGGTCAGGAAATGGACGAAGGCGTTTCACCGCTGGCGGCCAACATGGGCTGGACCATCGCCTGGACACCGGAAGACCGTCACTTTATTGGCCGTGACGCACTGGAAAGACAGCGCGAGCAGGGCACCGAACAGCTGGTCGGCCTGGTGATGACCGAGAAAGGTGTATTGCGTAACGAACTGCCGGTGCGATTCACCGACAGCGCGGGCAACACGCTGGAAGGCGTGATCACCAGCGGGTCATTCTCTCCGACGCTGGGCTACAGTATTGCACTGGCACGCGTTCCGGCAGGCATTGGCGAAAATGCCATTGTGCAGATCCGCAACCGTGAAATGCCGGTAAAAGTCACCAAACCCGGTTTTGTCCGTAACGGCAAACCGCTGGTGCAGTAACGAATTCGTGATAAAAATTATCCGGTTAACGCTGAATTAAGCACTTTTTTGGAGAAAGTAACATGAGCAATGTTCCAGCAGATTTGAAATACGCATCCTCCCACGAGTGGATACGTTCAGAAGGCAACGGCGTTTATACCGTAGGCATCACCGAACACGCACAGGAGTTACTGGGCGATATGGTTTTCGTTGATCTGCCAGAAGTCGGCCGTGAAGTTGCCGCCGGTGAAGATTGCGCCGTGGCTGAATCCGTCAAAGCGGCGTCAGATATTTACTCTCCCATTAGCGGCGAAATCGTTGCAGTTAACGGCGAACTGGAAGGTTCTCCGGAGCTGGTCAACAGCGAGCCATACGGCACCGGTTTCCTGTTCCAGATTAAAGCGTCAGACGAAAGCGAACTGGCTAAGCTGCTTGATGCACAAGCCTACTCAGCGTCCATCGACGAGTAATTACACATTGCATTACCCGCCCCGCAACCCGCTTGCGGGGCAGATCCAGACCCGTAGCTTTTGTCAGTATCCCAAGACACCTCCAGCAGATTTCAGGAATGCGTAGCAAATGACTCAGACTCTCAGCCAACTCGAACACAGCGAAGCCTTTATCGGCCGCCACATCGGTCCGTCTTCTCAGCAGCAGCAACAGATGCTGGAGACGGTCGGTGCGGATTCTTTAAATGCGCTGATCCAGCAGATCGTTCCGGTCGATATCCAGTTACCTGGCCCGCCGGCTGTCGGTGATGCCGTCACGGAACATCAGGCGCTGGCTGAGCTGAAAGCCATTGCCAGCCAGAATCAACGCTATAAATCCTACATCGGTATGGGTTACAGCGCGGTGCTGACACCGCCGGTTATCCAGCGCAATATGCTGGAAAATCCGGGCTGGTACACCGCGTACACGCCGTATCAGCCGGAAGTATCACAGGGCCGTCTTGAAGCGCTGCTGAACTTCCAGCAACTGACTTTAGACTTAACGGGGCTGGATCTGGCTTCTGCTTCTTTGCTTGATGAAGCGACTGCTGCAGCCGAAGCGATGGCGCTGGCAAAACGTGCCAGCAAACTCAAAGATGCCAACCGTTTCTTCGTGGCAGACGACGTGCATCCGCAAACGCTGGATGTGGTGCGTACCCGTGCGGAAACCTTCGGTTTTGACATCATCGTTGATAAAGCCGAAAAAGTGCTCGAGCTGGAAGGCGTGTTCGGCGTGCTGTTGCAGCAGGTTGGCACCACCGGTGAAGTTCACGATTACACCGCGCTGCTGGGCGAACTGAAATCCCGCAAAATTATTACCAGCGTTGCCGCTGATATTATGGCGCTGGTGCTGCTGGCCGCACCGGGCAAGCAGGGCGCAGACGTGGTCTTCGGTTCCGCGCAACGCTTTGGTGTGCCGATGGGCTACGGTGGTCCGCACGCGGCATTCTTCGCCTGTGTAGACGAATTCAAACGTTCCATGCCGGGCCGTATCATCGGGGTTTCCCGTGATGCCGCAGGCAAAACTGCACTGCGTATGGCGATGCAGACCCGCGAGCAACATATCCGCCGTGAAAAAGCCAACTCCAACATTTGTACCTCGCAGGTTTTACTGGCGAATATTGCCAGTCTGTATGCGGTATTCCACGGTCCTGAAGGCCTGAAACGCATTGCGTCACGTATTCACCGTCTGACCGACATTCTGGCCGCTGGCCTGAAACAGGGTGGCCTGACGCTGCGTCATAACACCTGGTTTGACACGCTGACTGTTGAAGTCAAAGACAAAGCCGCCGTGCTGGAACGCGCGCTGAGTTTCGGTCTGAACCTGCGTACTGACATTCACGGCGCAGTCGGTATCACCCTCGACGAAGCCGCGTCCCGCGAAGACGTTCAGGTTCTGTTCGCTGCCCTGCTGGGTGACGACAACGGTCTGGATATCGACAAACTGGACAAGGCGGCATCGACCGACAGCAACTCCATTCCTGCTGCTATGCTGCGTGTGGATCCGATCCTGACCCATCCGGTATTCAACCAGTACCACAGCGAAACCGAGATGATGCGTTATATGCACCGTCTGGAGAAAAAAGATCTGGCGTTGAATCAGGCCATGATCCCGCTGGGTTCCTGCACCATGAAACTGAACGCTGCGGCAGAAATGATCCCGATAACCTGGCCGGAATTTGCCGATCTGCACCCGTTCTGTCCGACAGAACAGGCTGGCGGTTATCAGCAGATGATTGGTCAGTTGTCACAATGGCTGGTTCAGCTTACCGGTTACGACGCAGTTTGCATGCAGCCAAACTCCGGCGCGCAGGGCGAATACGCGGGTCTGCTGGCCATCCGTCGTTACCACGAAAGCCGTAACGAAAGCGGTCGTCACATCTGCCTGATCCCAAGTTCAGCGCACGGCACCAACCCGGCTTCCGCGCAGATGGCGAGCATGACCGTCGTAGTGGTTGCGTGTGATAAACAGGGCAACATCGACCTGAGCGACCTGCGTGAGAAAGCGGCGAAAGCGGGCGATGAGCTGTCTTGTATCATGGTGACGTACCCTTCAACGCACGGCGTTTACGAAGAAACTATCCGCGAAGTTTGCCAGATTGTGCATCAGTACGGCGGTCAGGTTTACCTCGACGGCGCGAACATGAACGCACAGGTCGGCATTACCACGCCGGGTTACATCGGCGCGGACGTCTCGCACCTTAACCTGCATAAAACTTTCTGTATCCCGCACGGCGGCGGCGGTCCTGGCATGGGCCCGATTGGTGTGAAAGCGCATCTGGCGCCGTTCGTTCCGGGTCACAGCGTGGTGCAGATTGACGGCGTGCTGACGCAAAACGGCGCGGTTTCTGCGGCTCCGTTCGGCAGTGCTTCCATCCTGCCAATCAGCTGGATGTATATCCGCATGATGGGCGCGGAAGGTCTGAAACAAGCCAGCCAGGTGGCAATTCTGAATGCGAACTACATCGCGACCCGTCTGAAAGACGCGTATCCGGTGCTGTATACCGGCCGTGATGGTCGTGTGGCGCACGAATGCATTCTGGATATTCGTCCGCTGAAAGAGACGACCGGTATCAGCGAAATGGATATCGCCAAGCGTCTGATCGACTACGGATTCCACGCGCCGACCATGTCCTTCCCGGTGGCCGGTACGCTGATGGTTGAGCCGACCGAATCCGAAAGCAAAGTGGAACTGGATCGCTTCATTGATGCGCTGCTGGCAATCCGCAGGGAAATCGACCGCGTGGCGCAAGGCGAATGGCCGCTGGCAGACAACCCGCTGGTGAATGCACCGCACGTGCAGAACGAGCTGGTCAGCGACTGGAACCATCCGTACACCCGCGAAGTCGCGGTATTCCCGGCCGGTTACGACAACAAGTACTGGCCGACGGTGAAACGTCTGGATGACGTGTACGGGGACAGGAATTTGTTCTGTTCGTGTGTGCCGATGTCAGATTACGAGTAAAACTGCGGTCTGCTCCCTCCCCTGCGAAGGGGAGGGTTGGGGTGGGGTATTAAAGCAAAATTAATAAGT
>NZ_JYDF01000112.1:0-25769 GCF_003263525.1 Rahnella sp. NRRL B-41462
CTTCGCAGGGGGAGGAGCTAAAAACTACACCCGCTCCGGCATAACCCGATGACACCTCGCCACCACGCCGCCCACCCCATGCACAAGATCCTGCGGCATCTGACAACCATCCCCGGCCAGCGGACAACGTTCGCGGAAGTAACATCCCATCGGCAGGTTACGGTTGCTGGGTAATTCACCTTTCTTATCGACTATCCCTTCATCAAGCTGACGACCGGCGCGGGGAACCGAATCCAGCAGCAGACGGGTGTAAGGATGTTGCGGTTCGGACAATACTTTTTCCGCAGTGCCCAGCTCGACAATTTGCCCGAGATACATCACCGCCACGCGGTCACTCATGTGGCGAACAACCGACACATTGTGAGAAATCAGCACATAAGTCAGGTTACGCTGGCGTTGCAGTTCCACCAGCAAATTGAGGATTTGCGCCTGCACTGAAATATCCAGCGCCGAGGTCGGCTCATCCAGCACGATGATGTCTGGCTCTGAAGACAGCGCACGGGCGATAGAAATACGCTGACGCTGACCGCCGGAAAACTCATGCGGCAGACGGTCGAGGTATTCCCTGCGGATCCCCACCTGCTCTGCCAGCGTCGCAGCCAGTTCACGACGCTCGCGGCTGCTGTTGTGTTTTTGCACGAACACCGGTTCGGTGATGATCCGCCAGACCGGCAGACGCGGATCCAGCGACGACTGCGGATCCTGAAACACCATTTGCATGCCTGAACCGAACCAGGAATTGTCATGGCGTGCGCGGTGCACTTCTCCGCTGCTCGGCTTCTGTAAGCCCATCAGCAACTGCGCCAGCGTGCTTTTCCCGCAACCGGATTCGCCGACAATGCCTAACGTTTCGCCGCGGATAATATTGAGATCCAGCCCGTTCAGCGCGTGCACATAACTGGTGGGTTTACCGCGCCAGTTATAACTGGCCGCGAACCGCACGCGCACATCCTGCAACTCTACCAGTGCCTCAGCCATCATCAGGAATGCTCCTCAATGCGTTGAATGTGGATTTCGCCGGCATGACGCTGCGGATGCCAGCAGGCAACAGATTGCTGCGGAAAATGCGGCAGCGGGGCCAGCGCCGGTGTCTGTATGCACTGGTCATCGGCATGATGGCAACGCCCGCGAAACGCACAACCTTGCGGCAGTTTTGCCAGATTCGGCACCGTGCCCGGAATGGCTTTCAGCAGGCTGCGCGGCTCGCCGTTCTCCGGCGCGGCCTGTAATAATCCGATGGAATACGGATGCGACGGCGTGTCGATCACATCCGTCGTATTGCTGCTTTCAATCACATGTCCGGCGTACATCACATAAACCCGATCGCAAAGCTGTGACACCACGGCCATATCGTGAGTGATAAATAACACGGCGGTTCCGCTGGCACGGGCTTTACGCTGGAGCAAACGCAAAACCTGACGCTGCACCGTGACATCCAGTGCGGTCGTCGGTTCATCGGCGATAATCAGCTCCGGCTCGCAGGAAAATGCCATGGCGATCAGCACACGCTGACGCATACCACCGGAGAGTTCGAACGGATAACGTGACATCACCTGCTCCGCATCGGCAATCTGCATGTCCTGCAGCAGGCCGATGGCTTTTTGCCACGCCTGTGCCTTGCTGAGTTTTTGGTGCAGACAAATGACTTCGCACATCTGACGGCCAATTTTACGCGTCGGATTCAGGGCGTTCATCGGCTCCTGGAAAATCATCGCCACGCGCGCGCCGCGCAATGTGCGCATCTGCTCCTCACTGGCGTGAATCACGTCGGTGCCGAGCATGCGTAACGCACCGCCGGTCACGGTAAAACCGTCAGGTGGCAGCAGGCGCATCGCCATCATCGCCGTGACCGATTTGCCTGAGCCGGATTCACCGACCACGCCGACGATTTCGCCAGCGTTCACTGAAAGCGACACCTGATTCAGCGCTTTCACTTCTCCGCCGTAAACCGGAAAGACCAGTTGCAGATTGTCGATTTCCAGTACCGGCGCCTGGGATTGTTCAGTCATCTCAGCGCCCTCTGCTTTTCGGATCCAGCAGGTCGCGCAGACCGTCGCCGAACAGGTTAAAACCGGTGGCGGTAATCAGAATTGCCACACCTGGAAAGGCTGAATACCACCATTGATCGAGAATATAATTGCGGCCGTTGGAGACCATCGCGCCCCACTCTGCGGTCGGTTGTTGCGCGCCCAGGCCGATGAACCCTAACGTTGCCGCCATCAGAATCGAGGTACCGATATCCAGAGAAGCCTGGACCACCAGCGGCGGCATCACATTGCGCAGCACGTGCCAGGTAATGAGATGCCAGCGTGACGCGCCGAACGTCCGCGTAGCCTGCATATAAGCCTGATGACGCAGCATCAGCGTCTGACCGCGCGCCAGCCGCACATAAAACGGAATGCGCACCACCGCAATCGCCAGCATGGCGTTAAACAAACTCGGCCCGAGCGCGGCGGCCAGCGCCATGGTTAATACCAGCGACGGCACCGACAGCATGATGTCCATACAGCGCATAATCAGCGCATCCACCACACCGCCGACCACGCCGGAAAAACAGCCAAGCAACGAGCCTGTCGTGCCCGCGATGATCACCACCGCCAGCCCGGCGGCTACGGATTGCTGGCAACCTATCAGCACACGACTGAACAGATCCCGCCCGACTTCATCAGTCCCAAACCAGTGCAGCGCGGAAGGTGCCTGCAAGCGGTCGGTCAGGCTGATGGCGTTAGGATCGTGCGGCACCAGCCACGGCGAAAAGATCATGATGAAAAGCACAATCAGCATGATCGCCAGCCCTAACATCGTCAGCGGACTGCGGCTCAGCAAATAGAATGTGCGCCGCCAGTTGGCAAAGCGCGGTTTGACATCTGGCGCCACGATGTCGGCCCGATGATTATTGACGCCCGGTTCAATCACAGACATTGGCTCACCCCTCACGGCCGATGCGCGGATCGATCCACACATACAGTAAATCGACGAATAAATTGACGATGACGTAGGCAAACGACACCACCACCGCAAAACCCATCACCGCCGGGAAATCCAGCGCCTGAATCGAATTCACCACGTACGCGCCCATACCCGGCCAGGCAAACACCGTTTCGGTCAGCACCGCGCCATACAACAAGTCGCCCATCGCCAGCCCGAGCACGGTGACCGACGGGATCAGCGCGTTCGGCAAGGCGTGGCTCAGGATCACCCGCCAGCGTGACAACCCGTTAGCCCGCGCCGTCCGAATGTAGTCTTCACTCAGTTGCTCAAGCATCGCCGAGCGAATTTGCCGCGCCACGATCCCCATGTGTACAAACGCCAGCGTCAGCGCAGGCATCGCCAGATGTTGCAGGCTGTTCCAGAAGGCGTCCCGGTTACCGGTCAGCAGGGAATCGAGCACATAAAAGCCGGTGATATTGGCGGGCGGATCCATCCAGTCATCCAGCCTTCCGCCGCCCGGCAGCAGGTTCAGATGCCCGTAGAACAGGATGATGACGCCCAGTCCCAGCCAGAACGCAGGCGTGGAAATGCCGAGCACGGAAAGCAGACGCACCAGATGATCCGGAAATTTATTGCGGTACACCGCCGACAACACGCCCAGCGGAATGCCGAGCACAATCGCCAGAAACAGTGCGCTGACCGCCAGTTCCAGGGTCGCCGGGAAGAACGCTTTCAGGTCTTCGAGTACCGGACGACCGGTACGGATCGACGTGCCCAAATCGCCGTGCAACAAATCGCTGACGTAACGGAAAAACTGCACGTAAAGCGGCTGATTCAGCCCCAGTTGCTCACGGATATGTTCGACCATTTCATTGCTTGCACGATCGCCCGCCAGCAGCCGCGCCGGATCACCCGGGATCATATGCGAGATGATAAAAGTAATGACGCAAACGCCCGCCATCACCAAAATCAAACCCCAGCAGCGTTGTCGAATCAGAGTCCAAAAAGTCATAGTTTTTCCCCGTAAAACCCCTTTCAGGTCGTGAAAGGGGTTTTCGTGAATGATATTGCGGTTATTGCTTATGCATCTGACCAACATTGAAGACTTGCTCAAGCATCGGGTTGAAAACAAAGCCTTTAACGTCTTTGTTCATCGCCACCTGATAGTTTTTCTGGAACAAATACACGTATGCCGCTTCGTCGATAACGATTTTCTGCGCCTGCTGGTAATAGTCGGTGCGCTGTTTCTGATCGGTCACTGACACGGCTTTTTTCAGCAACGCATCCACGTCAGGATTTGAGTAGAAGGAACGGTTACCGGGCAGGCCTTTTTTGTCGGACTCAAACCAGTAGTTCATAAACATGTACGGGTCGGCGAAGTCCGGGCTCCAGTTACCAATTGAGATGTCGTAATCACCCTGCCCGATGCGGTCACGCATGGTGGCGTTAGCCAGTTTTTCCAGCTTCACGTTAATCCCGGCCTGGCCGAGGCTGGCCTGCACGGAAAGCGCGATGGATTCCCAGTTCGGATCGTTATCGGAATACAGGAAGTCCAGCGTCTGCGGCTTGTCTTTGACTTTCTCCAGGTCAGCTTTGGCCTGCGTCAGATCTAAGGTGTATTGCTTCGCCGTCGGGTCGAAACCCCACATGCCATCAGGAATTGGCCCGCGCATTTGTTTGGCGTTACCGCCGAGAATGCCTTTCACCATGCCCTGATAATCCACGGCAGAAGAAATTGCGCGGCGTAAATCCACCTGATTCAGCGGCGTTTTGCCGTTATTGAGATACAGATAGGTCACGCGCAACGACGGGAATTCTTCCACGGCGACTTTATTTTCTTTTTTCAGGGCAGCCAGCTGGTCCATCGGCAGGGAATCGGCAATGTCCAGATCCCCGCGCGACAGTTGCAGGCGGCGGGTGGCGCTTTCACCGATAATTTTCACGGTCACACGTTTAAAGGCTGGTTTTGCGCCGCTGTAATGCGGATTGGGCACCAGCACCAGTTGCTGACCTTTTTGCCAGCGATCGAGTTTATACGGGCCGGAACCGGCAGTATGTCCCGCCAGCCACGCCTTACCTTCATCGGCCGGATTGGCTTTGGCAATCGCCGGATTGACGATACCCGCGCCGTCATTCGCCAGTGTATAGAGGAATGGCGCGAACGGCGTTTTGAGCGTAAAGGTCACCGTCATCGGATCGACAACGGTCACCGTCATGTCTTTCGGGAAGGCTTCCGACGGCCCCTGACCGATTTTCATCAGTCGTTCGAACGACCATTTCACCGCATCGGCATTGACGTCGGAACCGTCATCAAATTTAGCGCCCGGCTTGAGTTTGAAGGTCCAGATCAGTTGATCCGGTGATGCCGTCCAGCTTGCCGCCAGATCCCCTTCAACCTGCGTCGAGCCTTTGCCGTCTTCGGTTTTATACTGCACCAGACGCTGATACGCCGGATACGTGACCGTCCAGTCGTTGTTGTCGATAGTCACCGCAGGATCCAACGTTTGCGGATCGGCTGCTTTACCAATCACCAGCATGTCTTTCGGCACGGCGGCCTGCGTGGCAAAACTTAAGCCTGACAAGGCGAGAAAAATGGCACCGGCGACCTGTGTTTTCGTATTTTTGCGGAACGTGTTGATTGCTGTGTTGCTCATCTGAGAACTCCTGGCTCTGTCAAAAAGTGATAAGAGACGTGCAATAATTACGCGGCATTAACCGGCGGATAGCAGCCGAACCGCTCTTCCAACAACGGATACGTTTTGGCATCCGGTAATTCAAAGTGCCACCACTCGCTGGTGATACCCTTAAAGCCACCCGCCGCCATCACGGCGTTAAGCAGCAAGCGGTTACGCTGAATATGTGGCGGTAAATCGGGGTAAAACGGATGCGATACTTCGGTCATTTCATCGAAGCCCGCGCCCATATCCACCGCCTCACCCTGCTCATCCAGCAAGGTCAGATCCACCGCCACACCGCGGCTGTGGTGCGAACCGAGTCTGATATCCACCACATAATCCGGATTCGGAAATGCCGCCCACAAACAGGCCTGCGCCGCCTGCGGCCGGTAAGCGTCATAGATTTTCAACGTGAATCCGGCCAGTTTCGCGACTTCGTTACAACGAACCAACGCCGACGCGGCATCGGGATGCAGCAGGCAGAGGGATTCGCGATAAATCGGCTGACCGGTCAGGTTATCGGCGGTGGCATATTTCAGGTCGATCACCGCATCGGGCAGAATTTCAGCCAGATCGATCAGGGCAACATCAGGTGTTTTCGTATTCATCAATAAATCTGTCCGCTGGTTTAGAAATTCAGGATTCAAATTGTCCGAGCTGTTTTTGCAGGATGCGGTTATTCGCCAGGCGCTGTTCTACATCGTGACCGCGCAGTTCGAGCACCGCCGAGCACAACAGATTGAACAGGCAGCTTAGCGGCGCCATCGAGTCCCAGAACTGGCCGGTGTCGGTTTTCACCTGCAATAAATCCACCGGATAATCGCGCGCCCACGGACAGTAAATGTCGGTGATCAGTGCCACGTTCAGGCCGCGTTCACAGGCAGCTTCGCAATAAGTTTGCGCCATCTTCGAATAGGCACGGGTGTCGGTCACCACCAGATAAGGCTGCGCGAATTCCGAATTCAGGGATTCGACATAGGTGCCGGAAAGCCCGTCGGCGAAATAGACTTTTGGCCGTAAGTACTCGAGATAACTGGAGAAGTTGTTGGCAATGCCGCGTACCGACTGGATACCGAGAATAAACACCGCCTCCGCATCGGCCAGACGGCGGCTGACCTGTGCAAAACTGTCAGTTTGCGCCAGCTGATACACGTGATTAATGGCTTCGAGTTCGAGCGTCAGCGACTGTTGCAACTTTTCCTGCTGCGGCTGTTTGCTGCGTTCGCGATAAGCGCCCAGACGGTCGGTAACCACCCACGGCTGATATGATGTGCCGCTTTGCAGGCGCAGCGTTTGCTTGAAGTGATCGAGATTGCGATAGCCGAGACTGCGCAGATATCGCCCGACAGAAATGCCACTGGTCGCCGCGCTGCGCGCAATGCTGTCCGCCGTTTCAAACGGGATCTGTGCAAGATTTGCCAGCAGATAGCTGGCAATGCGTTTGCCCGTGGGTGTCTGCCCGGCAAACGAGGCTTCGATTTGTTCAATCACATCCTGCGCTGGCTGCATCAGTTAATCCCCTGTTGCTTCATTGTCAAAAAGCTAGTCGTTGTTAGTGAAATAACAATGCACGGGGTGTGCCAGTTTCGAAATATGAGTGAAATTTGTGCAGCAGATCTGAATTTATGACGATTTTATGGCCGGTGGCTGGCAAAAAACTTGCAGAATAACGGCCAGAATAAAACTTACCGATAACCCCTGCACAACAATCAGGCAACTTGTGAATACTTTTAGTGCAATACAGACGTGAAAAGGCGTGACGTACAGAAAAATGGCAGAGGTTTTAATCACTTTGCCTTAATAGTCAACAAGTTGAATATTAAGAAAGCAGTCAGACAACTTTTTTCGTTAACCCTTTGACATGCCCACAGGCAGTCGCTATTATTCGCCCCGTTCCAACGATTCCTCTGTAGTTCAGTCGGTAGAACGGCGGACTGTTAATCCGTATGTCACTGGTTCGAGTCCAGTCAGAGGAGCCAAATTAGAAAATCCCGCTTAAGGAAACTTAAGCGGGATTTTTGGTTTTTATACGCCGGAGCCCCTGCCTGTATGGCGTTGAGGCAATCAGTGAGCATGAAAACCTTCCCGCTGCATTTTCAGTTTCCCCTCCGCACCGGGAGAATTTGGTGGTCAGATTTGGGGTCAGGTGAGTTCGATTCGGGTTGATACGGAACCACGGCTTACCGGAGGTAAACCCTGCATTCTGGCTGTTTGTGCGCAGAATATTCCCGCAGACAGAGCTTAACGTTGATAAATCCGTGTTTCATAGGGCCGTAAAATGTGCAGCGCTCCCTCCTCCTGATAGTTACCCAGTAGCAATTGCGCACCTTCCAGCGCCAACTGTTGTGAATCAACCTCTTGTGGACAGGCGCTGAAATTACCGATCACCAGGATCTGCTGATTTTCCAGCGTACGCAGATAGGCGTAAATATGGGGATGGGAAGGCAACAGGAGTTGATAGTTTCCCTCAATCAGCGCTGGCATCTGCCGCCGCAGGCGGATCAGCGCACGATAAAAATTCAGAACGGAATGGTTATCTTCGCGCTGCTGCGCGACGTTGATTTCGCGGTAATTGCTGTTTGCAGGAAACCAGGGCGTCACGGAGCTGAAACCGCCATGAATGCTGTGATCCCACTGCATCGGTGTACGTGAGTTATCGCGCCCGGTACGGCTAAGAATTGCCAGAATGTCTGACTCCTCCATGCCCTGTCTGCGCATTTCACTCGCACGTTTTCTTGCGGCAACATCGTCAAAATCATCCAGGCTGGCGAAATGCGTATTGGTCATGCCGAGCTCTTGTCCCTGATAGATAAACGGCGTTCCTTTCATCAGGAAGTACATAGCTGCAATGGCAGTCGCACTCTCACGATGATAGTTTTCGGCGTCGCCCCATCCTGACACCACGCGGGGAAGATCATGGTTCTCGACGTATAACGCATTCCAGCCTTTATTTTCCAGCAGCGTCTGCCAGCGCGTGAAAATATCTTTTAAGCCCATCAGATCGAGGCCAGACTGCGGTTTAGTGTGTTGACCGTCCTGCCACAGCTTTACGTGCTCAAACTGAAAGATCATATTCAGTCTGCCGCGCTGCTCACCAACCCACTCCTCGCCCTGTTCAGCGGTGACGCCGTTCATCTCACCGACGGTAACAATGTCGTAGCGGCTGAGTACCTGTTCACACATGTCATCGACGTAATCGAGCAATCCGTCATAATTCAGATGGCGTTCGAACGACGGCACATAAGGGAGTCCCTGCGGATTAGGCATGTCACTGAATGCTGGCTCTTTTTTCATATGGCAGATAGCATCAATTCGGAAGCCGTCCACGCCTTTATCAAGCCACCAGCGCATCATGGTGTAAATGGCCGAGCGCACGCCGGGGTTCTCCCAGTTGAGATCCGGCTGCCTTTCAGAAAACAAATGTAAAAAGTACTGCCCGGTGGCCGCGCTATATTTCCAGGCGGATCCGTTAAAAATGCTCTCCCAGTTATTCGGCTCGCCCCCCTGTTTACCGTCGCGCCAGATGTACCAGTCGCGTTTCGGATTATCGAGGGAGGAACCCGACTCCACAAACCAGGGATGTTCATCAGAAGTATGATTAACGACCAAATCAATAATCAACCGCATCCCGCGCAGATGAACCTGCTTCAGCAGGTGGTCAAAATCGGCCATCGTGCCAAATTCTGCCATGATTTGCTGGTAATCGCTGATGTCGTAGCCGTTGTCGTCGTTGGGTGACTGATATATCGGACAGATCCAGATCAGATCGATCCCCAGATCCTTAAGATAATCGAGTTTTTCAGTTATGCCGTTAATATCGCCAATACCGTCGCGGTTGCTGTCTTTGAAGCTGCGTGGATAGATCTGATACGCCACGGCCTCTTTCCACCAGTTTGCCATCAGAGACTCCCGATTAATAAAGCAAAAGATTCATAGGGTTGCAGTTGTAAACGCGCATCCAGTTGCTCACGTGGCGCATAGTTACTGATCAGGCACTGGCCCTGCAACGACTGCAGGTTGTCCGGCACGTCAAGCGTCAGAGGTTCACGGGTGAAATTATTGATCACCACCAGCGTCTGGTCGCCCGACGTGCGTAACCAGGCAAAAACCTGCGGATGGCTGTTGAAAATCTGCCTGAAGTCGCCGTGAACCAGCAGCGGTTGTTGCTTACGCAGCGCCACCAGTTTCTGGTAGTGGTAAAAAACAGAGTTGGGATCGTCAAGCGCCGCCGCCACGTTTATCTGTTTATAATTGGGATTCACGTCAATCCAGGGCTGTGATGTTGTAAAACCAGCATGCTGACTGCTGTCCCACTGCATCGGCGTTCGGGCGTTATCGCGACCGTTGGCGTGGATACCTCTCATCATCTCTTCGTGACTGACGCCTTCGGCCACCCGTTCCTGATACAAATTCAGACTTTCAATATCCCGATAGTCGTCAATACGCGGAAAACGCACGTTGGTCATGCCAATCTCTTCGCCCTGATAAATGTAAGGCGTGCCTTTCAGGCAATGGAGCGCTGTGGCCAGCATTTTTGCCGACTCGACGCGATACTGACCGTCATCGCCAAATTTGGAAACGGCGCGTGGCAAATCGTGATTACTCCAAAACAGCGAGTTCCAGCCGCGGTGTGCTAATGCGGTCTGCCATTTGTCGATAACAGCCTTGAAACGCAGCAGATCAAAGGGCTTGTTGCGCCACTTTCCATGATGTTCATCCCAGAAAAGCCTGATGTGCTCAAACTGAAAGACCATCGTCAGTTCCTGCCGCGCTTCGGCGCTGTAAAGCAGTGCATCTTCCGGCGTTGCACTCCACGTCTCACCAACGGTTATGCTGCCGTACGGGCCAAAGGTGGCGCGGTTCATCTGATGAAGATAAAGATGCAGATTTTTACCGTTCGCCATGATCTGTTGATCGACGTCTTTGCCGATCAGGTCAATAACGTCCATTCTGAACCCGCCGATACCACGCGCCAGCCAGCGGTTCATCATCGCGTGGATGGCGGCACGTACGTCGGGATTTTCCCAGTTGAGATCCGGCTGGCGCGTTGAAAACTGGTGCAGATAATATTCCCCACTGGCCTTATCCAGTGTCCAGGCGCTGCCGCCAAAATGGGAACGTTGATCATTGGGCGGTCCGCCGTCAGCCGCCGGTTTGCGCCAGATGTAGAAATCACGGTAAGCACTGTTTTTTGATGTCAGCGCATCAATAAACCACGGATGCTCATCGGAGGTGTGATTGACAACCAGATCCATCAGAATGCCGATATCCCGTGCTTTTGCTTCCGCGATCAGATGCTCCATTTCAGCCATCGAGCCAAAAATATCGGCAATATTCTCGTAATCGGAGATGTCATAGCCGTTATCGTCCATCGGCGAACGATAAACCGGCGACAGCCACAGCATGTTGATGCCGAGCTGCTGCAAATAGTCGAGTTTACTGATGATGCCGTTGAGATCACCGATACCGTCACCGTTACTGTCCATAAAGCTGCGCGGATAGACCTGATAAACCACGGCATCCTTCCACTGCTGTGCGCTGTGCATATCACTCATGACTTTCTCTTCCCTAAACGGATTAATGATTCATGGTCAGATGGCGATGGAACGCCCGACCGTGACTGTCGAACAGGTAACAGCGCTCCACCGGCAGCCGCACGCCAACGATCTCGCCAACCTGAATGGCTGAACGTTCTGCGTGACGGACCACCCAGGGTTCACTGGCATTGCCGTTATCCAGATACAACAGGGTTTCGTTGCCCATCTGCTCAACAAACATCACCTCTCCCTGATATTCACACTCTTCCCGATTGCCGCTGCGAATATGTTCCGGGCGAATACCCAAGTTCACGCTGCGGCCCTGTGCCGCTGCCGGCGTGGCAACAGGCAGAACCAGCGCCTTGCCGTTATCCAGCTCGACCACGCTGTGTTGTTCACCCGCCTGGCGCAGCGTGGCGGGAAGCAGATTCATCTTCGGCGAACCGATAAACTGCGCCACAAACTCATTGGCAGGTTGGTCGTACAGCTCCAGCGGCGTGCCCACTTGCTCGATGTTGCCCTGATTGAGTACCACAATACGGTCGGCAAGCGTCATCGCCTCGACCTGATCGTGGGTGACATAAATAATGGTGACGCCCAGACGTTTGTGCAGGGCCGACACCTCCATGCGCATCTGCACGCGCAGGGAAGCGTCGAGGTTTGAAAGCGGTTCGTCGAACAGGAACAGGCGGGGTTCACGCACGATGGCACGGCCAATCGCTACACGCTGGCGCTGGCCGCCGGACAAGTCTTTTGGCCGTCGCGCCAGCAGGGGTTCGAGCTGTAAAATACGTGCGCACGCACGCACGCGCTGGTCGATTTCGGATGCCGGATGGCGCGCAAGCTCCAGCCCAAACGCCATATTCTGATAGACGCTCATGTGCGGATAGAGGGCATAGGACTGAAATACCATGCCAATGCCGCGTTCTGCTGGCGTGTCATCGTTCACATAGTTCCCGTCGATATACATGCCCCCGCCACTTATCTCCTCAAGCCCGGCAATCATCCGCAGTAGTGTTGACTTGCCGCAGCCGGAAGGCCCGACGATCACCACAAACTCTCCGCTTTTAATGTGCAGATCCAGCGATTTGATGACCTCTGTCTTTGCACCATAGCGTTTTTGAATCTTGTCCAAGGTCAGTTGCGCCATATTCCCCTCCGAATCCATGATGTTGTTATGCCGGAAGCTCCCGGCATCAATAGAGTCTGTTTTTATTTCAGATAATTAAGCCATGGGCTCTGACGAGAAATCATCACATCCACCAGTTCTGGAATAGCACGGCATTTGTTGTTCACCGGGTCAACCAGCAGTGCCTGAATCACCAGATCGCGGGACCCTTCAAGGATGGCCTCCGCCGTCAGGTCGTGGATGGCAACCTGATTACTGAGTAACCCGCCGATACCGGCCGGGACATCGATCTTGATCCCATGTACACCTTTCCGGTCAATAATCGCAGGCACTTCCACGGCGATAAACGCTGGCAGTTGTTTGATAAATCCGCGGTTCGGAATGTTGACGGCGGCCTCCTCATAGCCTGAGTCGGTCAGAATTCCCTCGATGACGGGCACCACGCGCTCCTTCAACTTAAGCTCAATCTTCGGCTGCACCTCACCGAGGTAGTTACGATAGAAAGTATAAAAGTCGAGAATGCCGCGATGATCGCTGACCTCGCCCGCCCAGCTGATGTATTCGCCAAAATGGCTGTCGCCGGTGATCGGCAGGTGGTGGAACTTCTCAAGGATTTCTTTGAATAACGTACGGTCTGCCCAGGGATACGAACTGTCTTTGCCGCCGAGCGCATGACGCTCGGTGCTGCCTTCGGTTTCCACCCACTTACCGTGGGAGCGGGTATACGCCAGGATGTCGCTGTAACCCGGCAAAGTCGCGAAATAGTCCGGGGCTTTGGCCCTGACGTCGGCATACGCGTCTTTACCACTGTCTTTATACCGGGCTTCTAACAGCACGCTGAAGTGGTTGAGGCCACCCGAACGCAGATTCAGATTATCGAAGGAGGTTCCCAGCATTTCAGGCAGATAGCGCTCAAGTGACGCTATTTCGTGACACATGCCGACAAAATTCAGCTCAGGGAAGGCACGATGCACGGTGGTACAAATGCGGCTCATCGGATTGGAATAATTAAATATCCAGGCGTCAGGGCAAATGTTGGCCACGTCGGCGCAGATGTCCAAAATAGGCGGAATAATACGCAGCGCATGGAACAATCCCCCCGGGCCGCCGTTCTCGCCATAGACCTGCTGAATGCCATACTGCTGCGGGATCTGCCAGTCAAGATCCCACAGGGCAAAACGATCGCCCACCTCAATCGAGATAATCACAAACCCGGCACCGCGCAACGCCGTGGCACGGTCAGTGGTCGCACTGACGATAAAGGGGAGATCTTCTTTTGCCAGGAAATCACGGGCCGTCTTTTCCGTTACCGCCAGCGAGGCCGGATTGATGTCATGGAGTACGATTTCACTGCCGTACAGCGCGGTGCTCTGGAAAATGTCACCCAGCGTACCGTAACCAAACTGCGCACTGCCTGCGCCCACTAAAACAATTTTTGTAGCCATATTATTCGGGTCTCCTGACGATACTGATTGAGGCATCAGCCTTTGACTGCGCCGTTGGTTAATCCACTGACAATGCGTCGCTGGAAAATAAGCACCAGCACCACAATGGGAAGCGTGACGATGACTGAGGAAGCCATGATGGCGCCCCATGGAAGTTCGAATTGGGAAGATCCTTGCAACATACTGATCGCCACGGGAACGGTTCGCTTGTCGCCGGAAATCACAAACGTCAGGGCAAACATAAATTCATTCCAGGCGCCGATGAACGCCAGCAGTCCGGTCGTCACCAGCGACGGCCCCATGATGGGCACAAAGATACGGCTGATAATGGTCCAGGTGCTGGCACCATCGACGATTGCCGCTTCTTCCAGCTCGACGGGAATCGCCTTCATAAAGGTGGTCAGCACCCAGATTGTGAAGGGTAATGAAAAGGTGGTGTAGGACAGGACCAGCGCGCCAAGCGAGTCATACAACCCCATAAACCGCACCAGCTCAAACATACCTGACAGCACAGCCACCTGCGGGAACATGGACACACAGAGAATGGTGAACAGCAGATACTTTCGCCCTTTAAAACGAATGCGCGACAGCGCAAAAGCAGCCGTGATTGACACCAGCAGACACAGACCAACAGTGAGCGTTGCCACCACCGCCGAGTTAAAGAGACTGCGGGCAATGCCGTTATCCATCAGCGCGGTCACGTAATTCCCCCAGTTCATTTCATCGGGCAACCAGATCACGGTGAACAGATTTGCCCCCGAACGTAGCGAGGTGATAATCGCGTAGTAGAACGGGAACAGGCAGATCAAACAGGCAAATGCAGATCCTGCAAAAATCAGTGAACGCTGTGCGAGTTTTTGCTGCTGACGTTTCATTTTCATGATTATTCCTCTCCATTGCGGCGGCGACCCAGCATCAGGAAGCAGGCTGCAATCCCTGCCACCATCATGAATACCAGTACCGACGCGGCGGAACCGGATCCCATCTCCTGATAACTCACCAGCAAATCTCGTGCATAACCCGACACCGACACGGTGGCTTCACTGTTGGAGGTCAGGATATAAATCAGATCAAACACCCGTAGCGCATCCATGACGCGGAAAATCAGCGCGACGATCATTGCCGGCATAATCAACGGCAGTGTGATTCGACGAAAACGCTGCCAGGTATTGGCCCCGTCAATCCGCGCCGCTTCATACAGATCGCGCGGAATCAGCTGCAACGCGGCCAGCAGCATCAGCGCCATAAACGGTGTGGTTTTCCAGACATCGACGATGACCACCGCCCACATGGATAACCCCGGGTCTGCTACCCACGCCAGCGGGGAGTGAATAACCCCAAGCCTGAGCAACAGATTGTTCACCACCCCATACTGGTCATGGAACATCCAGCTCCACATTCTGGCGGACACAATCGTCGGGATCGCCCACGGCACCAGAATGGCGGTTCGCACCAGCCCCTGACCGCGAAACTTCTGGTTCATCAGCAAGGCAAGCAGCATGCCGAACACCAGTTCAAGCGACACCGACATCACACTGAAACGCAGCGTGTTACCAACGGCCTTCCACCACAGCGGATCGGCCAGGACGCCGTAATAATGGGCACCGTCGGCCAGGTCAATGTAGTTGGTGAGGCCGACAAAACGGTAATCATCGGGCGAATCCAGCATGGCATCGGTGAAGCTGTAAAACAGTGTGCGGAACAGCGGCCAGCCTGCAACGGCGGCCAGTAACAGAAGAGATGGCGCCACAAGCAGCCAGGCGATACGGCTGCGGCGTAGCTGATAACCGGGCTTGCTGCGCTTCACCGCGCGGCTGCCAACGTTATCGTCAGGAAGTGATAGTGAGGGTGTTTCTGGCTTCATGCGTCAAACTCCGGACCGTTAATGGGGACGCTGAACTCAGCGCCATCCTCTGGCTTTAATTCTCTCCAGCCGCTGCTGCAACTCTGCCACTGCGGTCGCCCCGTCGCTGTCGCCACGCAGCACGTTGTAAGTTGCGTTATAAATCGCTTTGGAGACCTGCGCGTACTGGCGTTTGGTCTGCGATGCAGGGCGAGGCCTGGCCAGCAGGAAGATCTCTTTAAACTCGGCGAGATAGGGTGCCTGCGCCAGGACGTCAGGATCGTCATACAGCGCGGTGCGTGACGGCGCCCTGCCCATCAGCGTCAGCCCTTTCTTCTGTGATTCGGCACTGCTGACAATTTTTAACAGCGCCAGCGCGGCTTTCGGATTTTTGGTGTAAGCGCTGATCGCCCAGTGCCAGCCGCCCATGGTGCTAACAGAGGTGCCGTCCTCGCTCCGGGGTAACGGAATGACGCCGACTTTGCCACGGATCGGGCTGCTGCGGTCTTGCGCCAGCGTGTAGGCATAAGGCCAGTTGCGCATAAACAGGGCATCACCGTTCTGGAAGACCGGACGGGACTCCTCTTCCATGTAACCTAATGCTCCCGGTGGAACGATTTTCCCGATCCATGCCGCGGCCATATCCAGCGCCTGTGCGGCGCGTTGATTGTTGATGGTGATATTGCCGTTAGTATCAATAAAACTGCCGCCCTTCTGCGACTCCACCCACTCCAGCGCATTGCAGGTCAGCCCCTCATAGGCTTTGCCCTGAAACACCAGCCCCCAGAAGTTTTGATGTCCCGCTTCACGCTCACCTTGTTGAATCAGCGTGGCAATACGCGTCAGCTCGCTCCAGGTCACAGGCGGCTTTTGGCCGTATTTCGCCAATAAATCTTTGCGATAAAACAGCGCGCCTGCATCCATGTAAGCGGGAATGGCTTTGACACGACCGTTAACGATGTCGTTTTGGAACGCGTTCGGGAAAAAATCATTGCGGATATCACTGACGCTATCTGTTAAATCCAGCAGATGTTTATCCAGCACACCGATCCAGACGGTGTCGGCCAGGAAGAGATCGATCGCGCCCGAATCTTTGGCGGCAAATATCTGTTGAAACAACGACAATTTTTCATTCGAGGCCGGTGGAAGATCGATAAATTCCAGCGTGTGACCGGTCTGCGCTTCAAACTGCTGTTTAATGTCGTTACAGAACTGACGACTTTCCTTGCCAGGCGGACATTCCATACGCAGGGTGTCGGCATGAACCAGACTCGATGTCAGGGTCAGCGTGGCTGCAACCAGTCCCGGGATTACTCGTCTCATGGCTTACTCTCAGGTCGTGGCGGGAATACCGTCATAGGAGGAAAATAGCGAAGCGGAGACATTGGTGGAAATTGATTTTCACTGCTAAGGTATACAAATTATCTATACCACCTGGGAAATGTGTGATCTTGGATAAAATTCTGCGGCAGTTTATCGAAGTGGCGATGTTCAAAAATGTGAGTCATGCAGCAAACAAACTTTGCCTTAGTCAGCCGACACTTACGCATAATATGAAGAAGCTGGAGGAGAATCTGGGCGTGCAACTGCTTGTGCGCACCTCAACGGGCGTGAAAACGACCGAGTACGGCGATCTTTTGCTGGAGCAGGCGCAGATGATGCAGCGTATTTATGAAAATACGCTGAGTAAACTGGCGATTATCAAAGCGCGTCAGGTGCAGAGTCTGCGGATGGGCACCGGGCATGCCTGGTGGCACATGTTTGTACGCGACAGTTTCAACACTTACCGCACGCTGCATTCCATAGTAAATATCCATATTGATCAGGGAAATCACCTGCGACTGATGGACTTACTGCTTGGCGGTGATATCGATCTCTTTATCGGGCATGAGATTCAGGGGCTTAATTCCAGGGCAGGCATCACCTTTGTGCCGCTGTTCAGCGTCACCGACAGCCTGTTTGTCCGACGCGGGCATCCGTTAGGCAACAACGTCATCGACCCCTTCCAGCTGCAAGACTATCCTTGCGTTGAACTGACGCCGGATGAAGGGCGTTTTCAACACATGGTCGAGGACATGCAACCCAAAAGGCTGGCGCGCAACCAGATGCATCTTGAAGATAGGGTGATCTGGTCAACTAACTCGATGATGGCGGCGATAGACATGGTCAATGATTCCGACGCCATCATGCTGAGTTATCCGACGTGCATGGCGGACTACTTTGCGCGTTACGGCATTATACCGCTGCAAACCACGCAACAAAGCCCGCGCTATAACGTGGGCTTTTATATGATGCGGGAGAAGATGGATGCGGCGCACGTGGTGCAGATGCAGGCATTGATGCAAGAGCATCTGGCGCGGGTCAGCCACCTGCTGGTCTGACTATTTTTGAGTTAACGCCGTCAGCGCCTGATACAGCGACCGGGTATTGCCCGGTCCGACCACCAGATGATACTCCGTGTCGCATTGTGGTGTTTCTACTTCAAGTACAGCCCGAATGGCCTCCGGTGCTTCTAATGCCTGCCTGTCGAGCAGGGAGGCATCGCGTACCTGCATCCGGATCCTACTGGCACAGTAGGTCATTTTAGTGAGGTTATCCGCGCCGCCAATTGAGTGAACAACTAACGCTGCCAGTTGTTGGGTTTCCATATTCTCTCCTGATAGCCCTTAATGTTTCCGCAGCAGCATAAGTCTGACGTTCAACAAAGTGAAATCGATTTATTCGCAAGCGATATAG
Source organism: Rahnella sp. NRRL B-41462 (assembly GCF_003263525.1). Classification (NCBI taxonomy): domain Bacteria; kingdom Pseudomonadati; phylum Pseudomonadota; class Gammaproteobacteria; order Enterobacterales; family Yersiniaceae; genus Rahnella; species Rahnella sp. NRRL B-41462. The sequence goes on from NZ_JYDF01000112.1 coordinate 18,297, forward strand.
ACGTTGTCTATATCTTTACGGCAGGGCCTCTGCCATTGCACACCTCAGGCATTTCCAGTTTTCCCTCCGCTCCGGGACAATCATCCCCTCCCGGATGGGGGTTTAACGCTGACAATCAATAAGCGCGACGTAACGCCGCGCTTTGATTTACATGCAGAATACGTTTTCACTCGCTTACTGCGGAACAGGTGTCACCAACGGCTCGCCAGCAAAATAGGCGTTGACATTTTCCAGCACCAGACGCGACATCTCTTTGCGCGTCGCCCAGGTAGCACTGGCCATATGCGGTGTGACCACCACATTTGCCCGGTGTAACAATGCGTGCGGGACGTGCGGTTCGTCGGTGAAAACATCAAGACCGGCTCCCCCGAGTGTCCCCTCTTCGATGGCTTCAGTCAGCGCCCGCTCATCGACTACCGAACCACGGGAAATATTGATCAGAATGCCTTCCGCGCCCAGAGCATTCAATACATCGCGGTTAACGAGGCCGCGGGTTTCGGCACCACCGTTGGTACAGACCACCAGAAAATCACTCGCCCCGGCCAGCGATAGCAAAGTTGCATGGAAGGTGTAATCCGTGTCGGCAAGTGCAGCGCGATCCGTATAGGCGATCGACATATTAAATGCCGCAGCGCGTTTGGCGATAGCACGCCCAATACGCCCCATGCCAATAATGCCTAACCGCGCCCCTGAGACTTTACGGGTCCAGGGATAACCGCCCTTCTGCCATGCTCCCTGTTCGATAAAGCGTTGTGCTGCGGGGATCTGGCGTGACGTTGCCAGTATCAACCCCATGGCCAGGTCGGCGACGTCATCCGTCAATACGCCGGGGGTATGGGTCACAGCGATCTTACGCTCTCTTGCTGCGGCAACATCAATACCGTCATAGCCAACACCAAAGTCGCTGATGAGTTCAAGGTTAGGTAGCCGTCCCATAAATTCGCGACTGACCACGGCTTCGCCGTTAGTGAGTACTACACGAAACTCGGCGGCTAACCGGTCAAACTCCCCGGCGGCCATGTCGTTGTATTCATACACATCGTATAGCGCGTTCAGTTGTGCATTCAACTGATCTGGCAGCGATGCCTGCTTCAATATTTTCTGTTTAACCGCGATATTCTTCATAACGAGACCTTAGTGTTGCGATAATGATGAGGCTGACGATTTTGTCGCTATTACTTTAGCCGGACGGCCGACATAGATACCGACGATGCCGCCGATAACCAGTGCCGTAGCAATGATCAATAAGCCATAATGGAAACTGCCGGTGACATCCTTTATTTTTCCCAGCAATGGCGGCAATCCCAGACCGGCAAAGTTGGCAATGGCATTAATGAAAGCAATAGAAGCCGCCGCAGCAACACCCGCTAATTTTTCGGTCGTTACCGCCCAGAATATCGGGGTCAGCGCGAAGTTAAAGCCTACAGTCAATACCAGCATAATATAGGCAATAAAGAGGTTACTGGTATATATCGAAGCAGCCAGCAGTAAGCCGGAAATAATTAACGGCACCCCCAGATGTAGCGATCGCTCTTTGGTGAGATCCGAATGACGTCCATTCACGTACATAAAGATCGCGGCAAAGGCAAAAGGAATGGCCGACAAAACGCTAATAACGAAATTACTCTGTTCTGTAGCCACACTTTTAATAATGAGCGGCAGGAAGAGTGTAATACCAATTGAGCAAAATGCTTGCAGGAACCACACCAGACTCAACATCAATACCACTTTATTCCTGAGCGCACTGGCCCATGAATGATGTTTCCCTACTTCTACGTCACCATTCTCTTGTTGTAACCGGGTGTTCAGCCATTTTTTCTCGTCCGCACTCAACCAGGTGGCATGATTTGGCGTATCCGGCAGACGTAACAGTACCAGACAGCCGAGAATGATGGCCGGGATGCCTTCCATCGCAAACAGCCAGCGCCAGCCTGCGATATCGGCAATGCCGTGCATATTGAGAATACTGCCGGAAATCGGTAATCCAATCACTGACGCCAGCACCGATCCCATATAGAAGAACGACATGGCACGTGCGCGGTTGCTCTTGGGAAACCAGCAGGAGATATAGTAGATAATCCCCGGTGTAAAACCGGCTTCTGCCATACCCAGCAAAAAGCGCATCACGTACAGTTGTGTCGGCGTATGGACCAGTGACATCCCGGCGCTGACAATCCCCCAGGTAATCATGATGCGCGCAATCCAGATGCGTGCACCAACCCGCGTCATAATGACGTTACTGGGTATTTCAAAAATAATGTAGGAGATATAGAACATACCGACACCCAGGCCATACATACTGGCAGACAGGCCTAAATCGGCATTCATTTGCAGTGCCGCAACGGATATATTGGTTTTATCCAGATTGGCAACAAAGTAGCAAATAATAATAAAAGGTATTATTTTTGCGTTTAATTTTTTTAGTGTTGTAGAGCACAGATCGATGTTCATTATTATCACCTTAATGAGTCTGTCCCTGGTGTCAGGGCATAAGATGGCCATTCCACGTAATGTGGATTAAAAAACAAATACGGATATATCGATATTATTATTAATTGCTTTATTGATATAGTTTTACCTGATAGCTCTGTGACTTAAAATATATAGAACAGGTTACCATTCGGCGACAGCGCCATCTTCATAACGCCAAATTGGATTGCGCCAGTCAGGGGCATTCTTACTGCGCTCAATCACCAACTCCTCATTAATTTCAACGCCCAGCCCGGGTTTATTCAGCGGGTAGAAATAACCATCCGTCATGGTAAAATCTTCTTTATTAATGACATAATCCAATAATTCGGCTCCCTTATTATAATGGATACCCATACTCTGCTCCTGGAATACCGCATTACGCGCCACAAAATCCAGATGCAGGCAAGAAGCCAGTGCGATCGGCCCCAACGGACAATGCGGTGCCAGCGAAATATCGTAAGACTCTGCCATCGCAGCAATTTTGAAGCATTCCGTGATCCCACCTGCGTGCGACAAATCCGGCTGAATAATGGCTAAACCTCCGTCGGCCAATACACGTTTGAACTCAAAGCGCGAGAACATGCGTTCACCGGCTGCAATGGGAATATGTGTCTGAGCAGCCAGACGAGGATAGTATTCTGCCTGTTCGGCCAGTACAGGTTCTTCGATAAATAGCGGACGGTAAGGTTCGAGCTCTTTGATCAGAATCTTCGCCATAGGTGCATTGACGCGGCCATGGAAGTCGAGTCCGAACTCAATGCTGTTACCGAATGCTTCACGTATTTGCGCCACGACGGCGACGGCATCGTCAACTTTACGTGAATTGTCTATCATGCCCATTTCTTCGCAGCCATTGAGTTTAAAGGTATCAAAACCAATGCCTTTCAACTTTTTAATGCCTTCAATCACATCTGCCGGGCGGTCGCCGCCAACCCAACTGTAGGCTTTAATCTTATCGCGAACCAGACCACCGAGCAGTTGATAGACAGGAACGCCCAGGGCTTTGCCCTTAATGTCCCACAGTGCCTGATCGATGCCGGAAATCGCGCTCATCAGAATCGGACCACCGCGATAAAATCCACCGCGATAGAGGGTCTGCCAAATGTCATTGATGCGCGCCGGATCCTGTCCGATCACATATTCAGACAGCTCATGCACGGCAGCCTCAACACTGCGGGCACGGCCTTCAACTACCGGCTCTCCCCAACCGACAATGCCTTCATCAGTTTCTATTTTCAGGAACATCCAGCGCGGCGGCAGCCGGTAGGTGGTTAGTTTGGTCACTTTCATCGGGTTGATTCCTTATAAGCTTTAACAAAGGCGTTAGCTTGTTGTGTCGTACGTTCAACAGACTGTCCGGCACGGTAGAGATCACTTCCCAGCCCTGCACCGATACAACCGGCATTAAGATAGAGATGTAAATTTTCAGGAGTGATACCCCCCACGGCAAAGACCGGAATTTCTGGCGGTAGCACCGCTTTCAACGCTTTGATGTAATCCGGTCCAAAGGCGTTGGAAGGGAAGATTTTCAGCGCCTGAGCGCCCGCATCCAGCGCATTGAAGGCTTCCGTCGCGGTCGCGCAACCAGAGCAGACGGTCATGCTATACCCCACAGCCCGGCGAATCACTTCCGCCTGAATATTAGGGGTGACCACCAGACGGCTGCCCATCGCATTCAGTTCATCAACTTGTGCAGGTTGTAAAACCGTCCCGGCACCAATCAGCGCCCGATGCCCGAACTCTTTCACCGTTTCACTGATGCTGCGCTGCCAGTCAGGCGAGTTGAGTGGGATCTCCACGGCATCAAAACCTGCCTCCAGCAATGCTGTCACATGCGCCTGAACGTCTTGTGGCGTGATACCGCGCAGAATGGCGATTAACGGAAGTTCAGTATTCCAACTCATTGATAATACTCCTTATACCTGCCTGGAAAGCGCGATCGCCTTCCAGCGTTTGCCAGGTCAGTCCGGCAAACTTCAATGCCTGCTGGTAACGTGCGGTCAGTTTGGGACTCCCAATTAAGGTAATGGGCTGATCGCCAGTGATGCCGTATTGCCGCTGCATTTGCGACACTTCATTGCCGATCAACAACCCCGACAGCCATTCACTGACGGCGCTTTTATCTAATTGCCCTAACACATGCGCCGCGCGGGTCTCAAAAAGACTGCGAATAATGTTGGTTTCTTTGAAACCACTCTCCAGCCCCTGCTGGAATACCGCCGGATTTGCCTGTTGCCCGGTCAGCCCGATACCAATCAGTGAATGGTGCATCAGCAAGTGGTGGAGTTCGCCGGTCATGACAGTACGGAAATCAACAATCTCGCTACCGTCCATCTGTACCCATTTACTGTGCGTTCCCGGCATCAGATAAAGCGAAGCCGGACATTCTGTATAAGCACCGATTAACTGTGTTTCTTCACCGCGAATGACATTGCAATTACCCTCGCTGACCACACTCAGACCGGGAATAATCCACGCGTTGAACGGTGTGGCCTGCTCCACCCGCGTTAACTGTCTGGAGAAATCAGTCAGCCGCGTCGGGCAAGGCAGATAAGGTACCGTCATCCATCCTGCGTTGCTGCCAACCATTCCCGCCATCAGAACCGGTACCTGATGAGCTTGCCAGGGTAAAAGTGTGTCGCGGAAAACCTGTTCAGGAGTACGGCCATTGAGCCGGGTAACCCCCGCTTCTGACTCCAGGTGATCGGTACATTCACCGTTCAGGTAGAGCCAGGCGCGCAAGTTGGTCGAACCCCAGTCAATGGCGATATAACTTTCTCTCATGTAATATCCTTCAGCCTTTTGGTCGAGCTGGCGATCATTGTCAGTGCCGCCTGTTCTGCTGCATCTGCGTTCTGATGCCGTATCGCATCGTACAGATCCTGATGCTCCTTCAATGTGCGCGGCATGTTGGCTTCATCGGCCATATAGGTCCGTTCAAATACGGCACGCTGTAATGAACTTATCGCCACACTGAGTTGTTGCAGCACCGGGTTATGCACCGACGCCAGTACCGCTTCGTGAAAACGGATATCAGCCTCATTGAAGGCGTCACGATTTTGGTGATCGGCGATCATATCGTTAAGCGCTTTTTCAATAACCGCTAATTCGCTGGAGGTCGCCCTTTCCGCAGCCCAGCGGGCAATGACCGGTTCAACCAGATTACGCACCTCGCTCATCGCCGGGATCAGCCGCGGGTCATAATCATTCGCCAACGACCACTGCAAAACATCGGTATCCAGATAATTCCACTGGTTGCGTAAAGCCACAAAAGCACCGCGATAACGCTTTATCTCCACCAGCCGCTTCGACATCAACGAGCGAAGCACTTCACGAATGATGTTCCGTGACGTCTGGAACTCTTCGCACAACTCCGTTTCCGCTGGCAGCGCAGACCCCGGGGCATATTTGCCACTGACGATTTGCTGCCCTATCTCGAGAATAATGCGATCGGTTTTGCTCAACTCCTGGCTACTCATAGATGCTCCACAAAAGACTAAAAGGAAAAGTTGCCGGGTACTTTACCTGTATCGAGCCTATGCGTCGCAAGATCACCGCACAATTCACAATTATTGTTCTTAACCTTGATGAAAATTGTAGTACAAAGCATTAATCATGTACTGCAATGTAGATCACAAAACGGTCGATACCTTGCGATTTTGCTGAACAGCAGGGGTTAGCACGAAGATCGTTTTCGTTTGGCGAAAATCCAACAAGATGAGAATCTTTTATCGCTTTCTGGCCTGAGTTCGCTGGCCAGATGGGCTGAGAGAAATGCGTCGAATTGAATTAAACAGGCTGGATGATGCCATCAGTCTCTTTTAGGCATACAGCGAACTGGCCGGTATCACGGGCTCTCCTGTCAACCCCTCCTATTGCATCTTCCAGTGAATTGAGTTTCTCGTCCTGAAAACAAGGTGTGCGGGGTGAAGACAGGTAATCGAAAAGTGCCGATGCGTCTTTCTGTTTGAATGCGCGAATAATGAGTCGCGGTGTGGTAGTTAAAATCATTAAGACCACATATTATCTGGCAGGTGTTTATGCATTCTGAAAAGGCGGGCAACTGGTAAATCCAGGTTGTCCGCGCTAACCTCACTGGCTACTCAGGCATTGGGTCTGTCACTTTTGAAAGGGCATAGGGAATGGTCAGCTTAGCGGAAGAAATCAGTCTTGAGGTATGTGAAGATTCAGATGCAGCGCAATTGCTGCTAATTGAAGAAGGGCTCAATGAATTTAACGATCTTATGACGGGTATAAACGATCGTAAGCCACTGTCTGTATTGGTCAGATCAACCCGCACGGGTAAGGTACTTGGCGGAATGCAAGGGCGGTCATCGCTGGGACTCCTGTTTATAGATCTTTTTTATCTTCCACCCGAGTTGCGAAAAATGGGGATAGGTTCAGACATCCTTCATCGCTTTGAAGATGAAGGGCGAAAAAGAGGCTGCTCTGCTGCGTTTCTCTATACAATAAGCTTTCAGGCTCCTGATTTTTATAAAAAGTATGGCTGGGAAGAGTTCGGGCGTATTGACTGTCAACCGGAAGGAACAAGCCGTATTTTTATGAAAAAATCATTATAGGACATCTTAAATTTTGGCAAATATAACCAGGGGTAGTTAGTTCCCCAATATCATCTTGTTGATGAGTATTTACTCGCGCTCTGCCCATTTCTGTCACATAGCAGCCCCACGCAGACGGACTGTCCGCTGTGAGCGAACTATAGTCATTCGCACCCTGAGAATTACACTTTTAAGTGATTCAGGGTATGCGCTTACTGGTTACGAATATTGAGCGAGAATCACGTGATGATCGCTGCTTTTCTTTCGAGCCAGTAGGTGCTCCACGTTCGCTAACGAATACTCAGGGCATGCAGATAAACTGCTGGCTATATTTCTTTCGAAGAGCGTGGAATGCATACCAATCCCCGATAAAAAGGAGTTGGTGATGACTGTGACTGATCAGTTTGCTGCGCACGTTGGTCTGGACTGGGCAGATAAAAAA
>NZ_JYDF01000113.1:0-1461 GCF_003263525.1 Rahnella sp. NRRL B-41462
CCATAAAAATCTATGGTCACCCCCTTTTTTGCAACGTTGATTTTGATTTATGATGGGCTTGCTTAAATCTATACGGCGTCTGATGGGCAACCTTACGTTGCCCGCGCCACGATGAAGTCCGCGCCTGCAGAACCTTAAAAAGCGGACGGCTTCAAAGAGCCATTTTTTATGTCAGGTTCATCCGCAGGTCGCTGTGCCGTTCATGTCATCAATAATCAGTCGTCGCAAAACCAGAAAGTCACTACGTAACGCCTAAGAGCTAACAGTTCGTCCCTGTTGGCTCTTTTTATTGGATAAAAGCTGTACGATGGGTTGTCACCGACCAGGCTATTCGGGCCAGTTTGTTGGCTAACCCGCAGGCCACTACGTTCGAGTGATGCCGCGAGAGCTGGGCCTTCACCCAGTCAGCCAGCCGCCCCTGATTGTGTTCAAGTCGTTGCATAAAAGCGCGAGCGCATTGCACCAGAAGACGTCGCAGATTTTTATCCCCGCGCTTACTGATGCCCATTAGCGTACTTTTTCCGCCAGTGCTGTACTGACGTGGGACTAACCCCGTCGATGCAGCAAAGTCCCTGCTGCTGGCATAACTTTTTCCATCGCCAGGCTTCGTGGCTAAAAGGCTTGCCGTGATAAGTCCAACGCCGGGGATAGTCAGCAAGCGCTGTGCGGTATCGTCATCCGCCATGTGGGTTTTTAACTCTTGTTCGAGTTCTTCAATCTGTTCAGTGAGGTAGGCGTAATGCTGATGGAGACGCATAAGTAATCGCGCTAAATAAGGCGGCAGTTCGTGCTCTTCAAGCACCGCGGCAAGACGCCTGATAACCGCGATGCCGCGCGGCATGCTAATGCCAAACTCCAGCAGGAAAGCGTGCATCTGGTTGGTGGTTTTAACGCGGTCTCTGACGATTGCGTCACGGACGCGATGAAGCGCCGACATAGCCTGCTGGTCTTCGGTTCGCGGAGTCACGAAGCGCATAGAAGGTCGTGATGCGGCTTCGCAGATAGCCTCGGCATCAATGAAATCGTTCTTATTGCTTTTAACGAAGGGTCGGACAAACTGAGGAGAGATGAGCTTCACCTGATGCCCGAACTGGCTGATGTGCCGGGCCATAAAATGGGCGCCCGCACAGGACTCCATAACAACGGTAGAAGCGGCACAAGTAGAGAGAAAGGCGGTTAACGGGTTGCGGGAAAACTTCTTACGTAGCAATGCATTACCGTTTTTATCCTGAGCGTGGACATGGAACGAATGCTTGCCGAGGTCAATACCGATGAGCGTAACGTTTTGCATGATGATCCCCTTCAGAAAGAAAAACACCCTGTCAGCGTACCGCTCACAGGGTGGGGGTGACCATCTTATTAAGGGGGCCTGCCCTAAGGCAGAACCCCTTTTCACTTCCTTCCTTTCAGCTTCACGCTCACCGATACTTTCCGGCGGCGTTTATCGAGGTCTTTAATCAG